>NZ_ATHO01000053.1 GCF_000445065.1 Sphingobium quisquiliarum P25
CTGGCCCTGGGCACGCAGGCGGGGCTGTGGATGCTGCTGCGCAAGGCCGACCTGCCGCTTTCGGAACCCTGCGCCTATCCAGCCGCTACGGGCGTGCTGCGGATACAGCGGCGGGAGGATGCGGCGCGGGCGCGGCGGGCGCTGGCGGCGATTTACGGGCTGTCGATGAACGAGGCTGCGCTGGCGCACCAGCTATCCTTGGGGGAATCGATCGTCGAAGCCGGGCGGAGCCTGCGCCTTACCCCCGAAACGTCGCGCAGCTATTCCAAGCGCATCTATGCGAAAACCGGCACTTCGAGCCAGGCCGATCTGGTGCGGCTGGTGCTGACAGGCCTTGCTCCCTTCGTCTGAGAGCTTTTTCGACCGGCCGTTCCCTTTTTGCTTCCCGGACCCGCGTCAATCATGTAAGTGTTCACTCAATAAGAGTGATGGAGAAGCGCCTGATGGCCACGATTCTTGCCGAAGATCAAAAGAGTTTCGCGATCCTGCCCGATTCGCCCGAGCTTGCCAAAGCCCTGGAAGAAGCGAACGTGCCGACCCTGCTCGCGGCCTATGTGCACCTGTCGCATGACGAGGCGTTCCTTGAGCGCTTTGCCGATCATATCCGCCCCGCATTCTCCTATCCGCCCACGGATGTCCCGCAGGAACTGGCCGACGAACTGCGTGCCAAACTGCGCCGGTTGCTGACCACCGGAGAAGGCGTGAAGGGCACGCCGCCGTCCGACGCGCTGCTGCAACGGATCATGACCGTGACCGTCGGCGAGCCGGTGCAGGACGAATTTCTGGAACTGGTGCAGGACCAGTGCGGCTTCCGCCCCTATATCGACCGCAGCAAGGTTGAAGGGCGCAAAGCCCCCAAGGCCGATTTCAAGGTGCTGGTCATCGGCGCGGGCATGACCGGCATGGCCGCCGCGACCAAGCTGCGCGAGGCGGGCTATGACTTCGTCGTCATCGAAAAGAATGCCGATGTCGGCGGCACCTGGTATGAAAATCGCTATCCGGGCGTAGGCGTCGACACGCCCAGCCATTTCTACAGCTTTAGCTGGGAAATCTGGCCCGATTGGCAGCATTATCATCCGCACGGCGCGGACATGCAGAAATATATGCTGGCGACCGCCGACAAATATGACCTGCGCCGCGACATCCGCTTCAACACCAAGGTGGAAAAGCTGGTCTGGAGCGATGCGGACAATAAGTGGACGGTGACGGTGCAGAAGGCCGACGGCAGCCGCGAGGATATCGTGGTGAACGCGGTCATCAACGGCCATGGCCCCGTCAACCGTTACAAGTTCCCGGACATTCCGGGACTCAACGACTTTGCGGGCACGCTGGTCCACACGGCGAATTATCCCGCCGGCCTCGACCTCAAGGGCAAGCGCGTGGCCGTGATCGGCACCGGCGCAAGCTCCGCCCAGCTTGTCGGCGCGATCGCGCCGGAAGTCGGGCAGCTCACCATCTACCAGCGGTCCAAGCATTGGGTGCTGTTCAACCCGGAAATCGCCCATGAGGTGAGCGAGGGCATGCGCTGGGCGCTGGCGAACATCCCGTCCTTCAAGGAATGGTTCCGCTTCCGCGTCTACTGGTCGGCGGCGGACGGCCTGTTCTCCAACGTGCTCAAGGACCCGGCCTGGGAAGGCAATATGACGGCGGTGTCCGAAGGCAATGCGATGACGCGCCAATATGCGCTGGACTATATGCACCAGCGCTTTGCCGACCGGCCGGACCTGATCGAGAAGCTGACGCCGGATTTCCCGATCTTTTCCAAGCGCATCATCCTGGACAATGGCTGGTTCGACGCGCTGACGCGGCCCAACGTCCATCTGGAGGACAAGGGGATCGCCCGCATCCTGCCCAATGGCATCGAAGCCAAGGATGGATCGGTGTTCGAATGCGACGTCATCATCTGCGCGACCGGCTTCAACGTCGCCAAGATGATCGGCAACCTGACGATCAAGGGCAAGGGCGGCCGCGACCTGGGCGAGGAATGGGGCGAGGACGATCCGCGCAGTTACCTCGGGATGTGCGTGCCGGGCTATCCCAACTATTTCCACACGGTCGGCCCCAACAGCGCACCCAACCATGCGGCGGGCCAGAACCTGATTTCCGAATGCCAGGTCAACTGGATCATCGAAGCGCTGGATCGCGTCAACGAAGCGGGCGCAAGCGCCTTCGAAGTGACACAGGAAGCCTTTGAAGAGTGGAACAAGAAGGTGGACGAGCGCATGCCCCAGATGATCTGGACGCATCCGCTGGCCAATTCCTACTATAACAACTCCAAGGGCCGCGTCTTCCTGTCCTGGCCATGGCGTCTGGTCGACTTCTTCAACGCGACCCGCGCGCCGGAAGAAGGCAGCTACAAGCTGCTGAACTGATACGGCTTACAGTCGAAAGTTGCTGGCCCGCCTCTGCAAGGAGGCGGGCCAGTTGCGTTTCGGGGGAGTGGGAAGCGCCGGGTGGTTCTTAGGACGGCTCGGAGGAGACAAGCGGCTCCTGGGAGCCCTGTTAAGACGGCGGGACTGGGTTCCTGCCCGCGCAGAAGCATGAGAGCCTTGCCTGTGGGGGTGGCCCGGCGCGAGCTGCCGTGGAGGTCGGCAGAGTATTTCATCAACCAACCGGCTGAGCGAAGTCGAAGCCGCCTATAACTGCTGCCAGAGCAGGCGTTAGAAGGCCTCGACAAGCGCAGGGCAAACGGGTTTGCATCCAACTCCCAGATTTACCAGACCGTCAGGGATAGCGATCACCTTTTCCGGGGCAGCGCCATCCCAACACCGGCGGATCAAACCTGGGGAATCGCCTCCTCGCCCAGAACCGCGCGCGTGGCTCCGCGGATCGCGCCTTCGATATAGCCGACGCCGGTGCAGTCGCCGACTTCCTTGACCTTGAAGCCGTTCGAACGCAGCGCGTCGGCAAGGCTGGTGTCGCCATGCGCGCCCTTCGCCACGATCACAGTGTCGGCGGGGATAAGGTGTGCCTCCGCATCCGGCGTGGCGAAGGCGACGCCTTCGGGCGTGATGCGTATGTCCTTCGCTTCGGCGAACAGCGCGACGCCATGTTCGCGCAGTTCGGGGATCAGGCGCAGGCGGCGCACGACCGTCAGCCCCTTGCCGAACTTGGGTCCTTCCTCGACTACCGTCACTGTCCGGCCGCGCTCCACCAGGAATTCGGCCAGTTCGACGCCCACCAGTTCGCCGCCGATGATGACGACGCGGTCGCCCAGCGGCATCCACTGGTGCGTCGCCTTGCGCACGAAGTCCAGATTGGCGGTCATGCCCGTCGCCGCGCCGATCTTGGTCGCGAGACGCGTCGCCAGCCCAGTCTTGCGCTTCAACGCGTCGGAGCTTTCGCCCAGCATCATCTTGCGCATGTCATCGCCGCTGAAGACATGATCGAGATCGCTGCCGGGGATCGGCGGCATGTCACGGACAGCGCCGGTCGCGACGATAACCTCGTCCGGCTCAAGCGTGCGCAGCAATTCGGGCGTGGCCGTGGTCTTCAACCGCACATCCACGTTGGACGCCTCGATCTCGCGCTTCAGCCATTCCAGGATGCGCTCATTGGGTTCGTAGGCGAGCGCGGCGAAGCGCAGCGTTCCGCCCAGCCGGTCGCTCTGTTCGATCAGCGTCACCTTGTTACCCTGCGCATCAAGACGGCGCGCGGCTTCCATCCCGCCCGGTCCGCCGCCAATCACGACATAGCGCTTGCCCGACGGAGGGTTCGCCTTGTCCTGGAGATATTCGAAGCCCGTTTCGGAGCGCACGGCGCAGCGCACCTGCTGGCGGACATAGGCGGTGCTGACGCAGGTATAGCAGTAGATGCAGGGGCGCACGTCCTGCGGGCGTCCAGCCGCCAGCTTGTTGGGCAGATGCGGATCGGCCAGCACCTTGCGCCCCATTGCGAGGAAGTCGAACGCGCCTTCCTGAAAACGCTGCTCCCCGCGGTCCGGCTCTACCCGGCCGGAGGCGATGATGGGAATGCTCACCTCCCCCTTTATCGCGATGGCGGCGGGGATGTTCATTTCCGGTTCGTGCGGGATGTTCGATCCCGAATGCAGCTTCGCCTGGCCGACGTCATGATAGGCGGTGACGGCGATCGCGTCCGCCCCGCCCGCCTCCAGCCAGCGCGCCACCATCCTGGCGTCGTCAAGCGTGGTGCCGACGCTCTTGCCGAACTCGCGCGAATCAAGCTTCATCCAGACGGGGAAGTCTGGGCCGACCGCTTCACGCACCGCTGCGAGCACCTCCAGCATCAGACGCGCGCGGTTTTCCAGCGGCCCGCCATATTCGTCCGTGCGCTTATTGGTCGACGGCGAAAGGAAGGAGGAGATGAGATAGCCGTGACCGCCATGGATTTCGCAGGCGTCGAATCCCGCTTCCTTTGCGCGGCGGGCGCCGTCGGCATAGTGGCGCACGGCGGTGGCGATATCTTCGGTGGTGAGCACCTTGACCGAAGGCACGACGCTGCCGCCAAAGGCCGCCAGTTCTTCCGGCAGGAAATAATCGGGGAAATCGCCCGCGAACGGCCCCGGCACGGACGGACCCCAGAGCGGATGCCCGAACTGCGCCGAATGGGCCGCCACCAGCCCGCCCTGATGAAGCTGCGCCGCGATCTTCGCGCCATGGGCATGCACCCTGCTGGTCAGACGGCGCAGACCGGGCAGGAAGCGATCGTCCGAGACGCCAAGCTGGTTGGGCTGAACCGCGCCGACCGGCCATGCGACGCCCATGACGCCGGTGACGATCAGGGCCGCTCCGCCCTTCGCCTGCTCCTCATGATAAGCGATCAGCCGCTCGCCAGCCGTGCCGTCATCCTCCGCCAGGCTGACGCCCATCGCGGTCACGAACATGCGGTTGCGCAAATCCATCCGGCCGATCCGGCCTGGGGAAAGCAGACCTGAAAAGCCTTTTCCCGCCGATTGTCTTCCCTCGCCCACTACCCTTCTCCGTCCCATGCCGTTGCGGCTTTACTAGTGGACAGTTCGGCCATACAACTTGTCTTGTCAACTGTCTTGACGGCGGCTGGCACTCTCCGTTAGCTGCACCGCTGATCGAAGGAGCCCTCTGTTTTGGCCAAGGCTTTGCCCCGGCGTAATCATCTTCAGGAAGAACAGCGCGCCCGTACGCGCCGCCTGATCGTGGACGCGGCGCTCAGGGTGTTTGCCGAGCGGGGCTATGTCGGCAGCTCGATCGAGCATATATTGGTGGCCGCTGGGGTGAGCCGCGCCGCCTTCTACAGCCATTTCGACGGCAAGCTGGCGGTGGTGCGCGCCATCGCACAGGATTTCGAGCCTGTCTGGCATCCTGTCTTCGCCTATCTTGCGCAATTGCGCGATCCCGGCCTTCCCGAACTGACGGAGTGGGCAACGCGGCATCTGGACATGCACCGCAGCCATCAGGAAACCTGCACCCTGCTGACGCAGGTCGCGGCGCTGGAAGAGGCGTTATATTGGGAGGTGTCCGCGCAGCGCGACGCGATCGTCACCATGCTGGCCGGAAGGCACAGGGCGTTCGAGCGAGCGACTCGTGACAATGACGTGATGCTGGAGGCGCGCATCCTGCTCTGGGGGGTGGATCAGGCCTGTTTCCATGTCGTGCGGCAACATCTTCCCGACCCCAGCAAGCGGGCGGCCGAAATCATCGCCAGCCAGATGAAGGCCTTTCTTGACAAGCATGGCGGTTGACAGATCATAGGGGAAAGTATCGCGCGCCCCGCGCAACCTTTTTTTGAAGTGGAGAGCAAGCATGAGCAGCAAGGGTGACCTGTTCCGGCCAGTCGCGGAACCGCAAATCATCGAAGGCGCCTATACGGACGACCAATATGGCAGGCTGCTTGGCCTGGTACGGGACAATGGCCCCTGGTCACTGATCCTCTCCCAGCACTTCAAGTCGCCCGATGAGGTCATCGCGACCACGTCCGGCACGATTCCCGAAGGCTTCACGCCTACCTGGGATATGTTCCTTTCGCCCGTATTCCGGGGCTATCTGGCGCGAGGATATACCTGCCTTTATCCCGAGATCGAGGATTGCTTCTATAATCCCAAGTTCCTCGACCTGGTGCGCGGCTATTGGGGCGCGCAATATGCGCGGCCGGAAAACATGCTGTTCAACATTCAGGGGCCTTGCCAGGATGCTGGCACCCCGCACGTCGACGGCACCAATTTCCGTGGCATTTCGCAGAACAACACGCCGATCTGGCTGATGAACATGATGGTCAAGTCCGGCCTGTTCAAACATTGGCAGATGAAGAAGGCGCAGGTCATCGCCTGGTACTACAAGGGGCAGATCGGCGGCGGCTTCACCTATTGGCCCGATGGGCTTTCTAGCGCGCCCAAGCAGATCAACGCCCCAATGTGGGGCCGCGCCGTCGTGGTTGAAAATGAGATGATGTACCACACGGCACAATCCTGCGGCCCGACGTCAATGCGCCGCCCCGAAGGGCTGGCCATCCATTCGCTGATGAGCGCCGACCCGGAAGATCCCAATGGCTGGCAGATCACGACGGACGGCAAGGTCATCCAGAAGATTCCGGCGCAGGAATTCCGTTTCCTGGTCCATTGGGGCGCTGACATCTTCATGGACTATGAAGAGTTGAAGACCACGCTCGATCACAATGACGATATCAGTCATGAACAGGTGTTCGACATGCTGATCGCGGACCTGCGCGCACGCGGCGAGATGTTCGAAGTGCCGAGCGATCCCTTCACGGACAAGGCGTTCATCCAGCTGCTGACGCGGGTCTATGATCCGGGCAAGCCAGCCATCTTCCCGCCCGAGCCGGTGGACCCGTCACTCGCCGCCTGATCGCGGATCAACGCTGGCCTGGCGGATGCGAGGACATCCGCCAGATTCTCGACCGGTTGAGGGACCGCCCGGACAATCCCGTCGCCCGCGCCCGCCGCATGGTCGAGGCTCATGTGCCGGAGGATCGCAGGGGCCCCGGCTGGGCCCGCCACTGGCGCGAGCTGGAGGCCTATCTGGAACTGCCCGGCCGCTGGATCGGCGGAGAGAGGATCGAAGATGACGGCTGACGGGATCATCGACATGCTCGTCGCCCGGCTGGTCCGCGACCATGGCCGCAGCAAGCATCATTGGCGCAAGGTGATCGGCCGCGTGCGCCTCTACAGCCGCGACACGCATCCGCATTGCAACTGGGCGATCACCCCGGCGGGTTCGGCACAGGAAATCGCTGTCGTCGAAACGCTGATGGACGACCTGCGGATGCGGCATCCGTTGCTGACGGCGTAAACCCTCCCCATCACTCGACGGGGAGGGTCGGGCGTTACCCCAGCTGCTTTTCCAGTTCGCCAAGCACGCGATAGCAGTCGAACACCTTCGCCACGCTCGAATTGGGCTCGCGTCCCTCGCGGATGGCGCTCACAAATTCGCGGTCCTGCAATTCGATCCCGTTCATCGACACGGCCACCTTGGACACGTCGATCGGTTCTTCCTTGCCGTTCACCAAATCGTCATAGCGCGCGATATAGGTGCCCGTGTCGCCGATATAGCGGAAGAAGGTCCCCAGCGGCCCGTCATTGTTGAAGCTGAGCGACAGCGTGCAGATCGCCCCCGTTTCGCTTTTCAACTGGATCGACATATCCATGGCGATCCCCAGATCCGGGTGGATCGGCCCCTGCATCGCATGAGCGTCCACGATCTTCCCGGCCTGATAGGCGAACAGGTCCACCGTGTGCGCCGCATGGTGCCACAGCAGATGGTCCGTCCAGGACCGGGGCTCACCCTTCGCATTGATGTTCTTGCGGCGGAAGAAATAGGTCTGCACGTCCATCTGCTGGACGTTGAACTCGCCCGCCTCGATGCGGTTGTGCACCCATTGATGGCTGGGGTTGAACCGCCGCGTATGCCCGACCATGCAGGTGAGGCCGGTTTCCTGCTGCTTGGCCAGCACCGCCTGCGCATCGGCCCAGCTGTCGGCGAGCGGGATTTCCACCTGGACATGCTTGCCCGCGTCCATGCAGGCGATCGCCTGCGCCGCATGCATCTGCGTGGGCGTGCACAGGATCACAGCGTCCACATCGTCGCGCGCCAGGGTGTCGTCCAGTACGGTCGTCGCGTGCCCGATCCCATATTTGTCAGCGATCGCCTGGGTCGCTTCCAGGCGGCGGCCGACGAGCGAGGTGACGGTCACGCCGTCGATATTCTTGAGGCCGTCCAGATGCTTTTCACCAAAGGCACCTGCACCGGCAAGGGCTATACGCATGGGGAACTCCTTACTTTGTCCCCCTCCCGCAAGCGGGAGGGGAGGATTCAGATAACCGGCTCCAGCACCAGATGCCCGACAGCCGTATTGCTCGCGGGCACATGATAATGGCGGTGCAGCGGCCTGACCTTCCTGCCCAGCGCGCCGCGCATGATCAGCCACATCACCATCTCGATCCCTTCGGACCCGGTCTCGCGCAGATATTCGATGTGCGGGATCGCCCGCAGCGCGCCGTCATCCTCCGCGCTCATCAGGTCCAGGAAACGGTTGTCCCACTCCGCGTTGATCAGCCCGGCGCGCGGACCCTGCAACTGGTGGCTCATGCCGCCCGTGCCCCACACCTGTACGTTCAGATCTTCCGGGAAGCTTTCCACCGCCCGCGCGATCGCCTCGCCCAGCATCCAGCAGCGGTTGCCAGACGGCGGCGGATAGGTGACGACATTCACCGCCAGCGGTATCACCTTGACCGGCCATGCCTCAGGCTGCCCGAACATCAGGCTCAGCGGCACCGTCAGCCCATGGTCGACATCCATCTCATTGATCATGGTCATGTCGAATTCGTCCAGGATCAGGCTCTGCGCGATATGCCAGGCCAGGTCCGCATGCCCCTCCACATCGGGCACAGGGCGCGGGCCCCAGCCTTCATCGCAAATGCCGTAGCGGTCCGCGCAGCCGATCGCGAAGGTCGGGATGATCTTCATGTCGAAGGCGGAGGCATGGTCATTATAGACCAGCACCACCACGTCGGGCTTTTCCTGCGCGATCCACTGCCGCGACCAGTCATAGCCCGCGAACACCGGCTGCCAGTAGGGCTCGGCCGTCTTGCCCAGATCCATCGCCGCGCCGATGGCCGGTACGTGGCTGGTCGCAACGCCAGCAGTAATGCGGGCCATCAGCGTTTCTCCCTTATCGAACGGACGCCTTCGGGCGAGCGCCCCCCGGCCACCATCATCGCCTGATAATCTTCCGGGCTCATGCCCGTCATGGTCCCCACCGCCTGTAGGAAGGACAGCCCATCGGTGGAAAACACCTTGGCCAGGAAATAGATGTTCCCGCCCAGGTCCAGGCAGCGGTTATAGTCGCGGTCCAATATCGCCTGCTTCTGCTCGTCGGTCATCGGCCATTCGTCGATATAGGCGCGCTCGTCCGCCTTCCACCGCTCGCGGTTTTCCGCCTTCATCAGGCTCATGGCAAACTGGTTCATCCAATATCCCTGCCGCGCCCGCCGGGCGGTATAGACACGGGTGCCGGGAATATCGTCGAACTGGGCCAGATATTCGTGAATGTCGCTCATGCGGCCAACCTCGCAATTAGGGGAAACCCATCTCCCGCCCCTTCCTTCCAACAGAGGGACGGGAGACAGGCCCACCCCCCACAGGGATATATGGGGGGTGTGGAAGCTCTCACAGGCCGCGCGCCTTCAACTGCGCGTCCAGCCGGGGGAAGACGCGCCTGGCATTGCCTTCGAATATCGCGTGGCGCTCGGCCTCGCTGATGTCCAGCGCGTCGACATAGCGTTTGGTGTCGTCGAAATAATGGCCGGTAGTGGGATCGATCCCGCGCACCGCGCCGACCATTTCCGATCCGAACAGGATGTTCTTGTTGTCGATCACATCCGCCAGCAGGTCGATGCCCGGCTGATGATAGACGCATGTGTCGAAGAAGATGTTGTTCATCAGATGCGTGTCGAGGCTGGGCTTCTTCAGCATGTCGGCAAGGCCGCGATACCGCCCCCAATGATAGGGCACCGCGCCGCCGCCATGCGGGATGATGAAGCGCAGCGCCGGGAAATCCCTGAACAGGTCGCCCTCCAGCAACTGCATGAAGGCGATCGTGTCGGCTGCGATATAATAGCCGCCAGTCGCATGCATCGCCGGATTGCAGCTGCCCGACACATGGATCATCGCCGGAACGTCCAGTTCGACCATCTTCTCGTAAAAAGGATACCAGTAGCGATCGGTCAACGGCGGATGCTGGAAATGGCCGCCGCCCGGATCGGGATTGAGGTTGCAGCCGATGAACCCCATGCCGACGCAGCGTTCCAGTTCGGCGATGCTGTTCGCCATGTCGGCCTTCGGCGATTGCGGCAGCATGCACACGCCGGCGAACGTCTCCGGGAACAACCCCACCACCCGCGCGATCAGGTCGTTGCAGCGCATCGCCCATTCCTTCGCGACCTCCGCATCGCCCACATGCGGGGCCATGGCCGAAGCGCGGGGCGAAAAGATCGTCAGGTCAGCGCCGCGCTCCTTGATCAGGCGCAGCTGGTTGGATTCGATCGTGTCGCGAATCTCATCGTCGCTGATCTCAGGATAAGGGGGCGGCACGGTGCCCGCCTTGAACGCCGCCTTCTGCTCCTCCCGCCAGGCGTCATGCCCCTGGGGAAGCACCGTATAATGGCCGTGGCAGTCGATAATCAGGCTCATCGCGTTCCTCTTCCCATTCTAACATGCCCCTGCGCAGGCAGGAGCACTCAACTCTCCGAAACTTACGCCCCAGCCCCGCCGTCCAAAACCGAAGCCCCGGAATCGCGAATGGCCGCAACCTTCCCCTCGATCCCGGCAGGCGGGGCCTTCACTCCCAGGGCGCCGATCGCCCGCTGCCGCTCCACCGTCCCGCGCGTCATCGCCGCTCCGGTGCCCAGCGCTTCCAGCGTCTTCACCACCTCTTCCATCTCGGCCGCGCGGCGGATGCCATGCACCAGCATGCGGTCCAGATTATAGTCCGCCCGCGCTTCCCAGGGCTTCGCTTTCTCGCTCGCGTCCAACGACGCCAGCACTTCCGCGCGCACGCCCGCCGCTTCGGCCGCCAGCACGCATTCGGCGGTCAGCGCTTCCATGCCCTTCACCATCACCGACCGGATCATCTTGATCGCCGAAGCGCGTCCCACCGCTTCCCCGGCCACCCGCATATTCGCAAAGCCCAGAGCGCCGAGCCGCGCCTTCGCCTGCTCCGCCTGCGCCCCGCTCAACAGCAGCGGCACCGAAAGCCGCGCCGGATCGACAGGCGCCATCACCGCTACGTCGACATAATGGCCGCCCGCCGCCTCGATCACCTGCGCCGCCGCCTGCTTGGTCTGCGGCGCGACGCTGTTGAGGTCGCAATAGATCGCGCCGGGCGCCAAGCATTCCGCCGCCGCTTCCGCCACGGCCAGCGCCTGATCCGCCGTCACCAGCGAAAGCACGAGGTCAACGCCCGAAAGCGCATCTTCCATAAAGCGCGCGCCCAGCACATGCGCCGCGCCATAGGCGGCCAGCATCGCGTCCCGGTCGCCGGGGCTATCGGTCTTCGCGTCGAACACATGCGCCCGCGCGCGCCAATCGCCCGCCAATGCGAAGGTCGAACCCGCCTCCCCAAATCCGATCAGACCGACTTCCTGCTCCATGGGCGCAGGCATGACTCATCGGCACGATCCCGGCCAATCGAATCCACGGACTTCCTATTAGATTTTACGAATTGAGATCGCCGACCTCCGCCTCGACCGCCGCCATGAAGCGCTGTTGCAGGCGCGTCGGCCGCCAGTCCGCCCGCGTCGTCAGCCCGATCGTGCGGCTGATCGCGCCGGGGGCCGGGCCGATATCCGCGACCAGCCCCGCATCCAGTTCCAGCGCGAGCTGGTCGACCGACAGCATCGTCAGATAATCTCCGCCCACCAGCAGTTCGCGGATCGTCATCACCGACCCGCATTCGATCGGCACCTGCGGCAGGTCGCCGCCCAGCGCCTCGAACATATGCTGCCACAACCGGCGCAGCGGCGCGCCTTCGGGCGGCAATATCCAGGGAAAGCGCCGCAGCGCGGCGGCGTCCCACCCCTTGGCCAGCGGATGCCCCGCGCGCGCCAATATCGTCGGCCTGTCCTCGAATAAGGGCCGCTGATCCAGATCCTGGCCGATCGACCGGTCGCGCAGCGCGCCGATCATCATGTCCACCTCGCCATCGCGCAGCGGCCCAACCAGTTCGGCATGCGACCCCTCATGCACATTGATATGCACCCGCGGAAAGTCCGCCCGGAAGCGTGCGATCGCACGGGGCAGCAGCCGCGCGCGCGACAGCGGCATCGCCCCGACCACGATCCTCCCGCTCTCCTGCCCCTTCAATTCCGCCAGATCGTCCAGCCCCGAACGCAGCTCCGCCAGCGCCAGCCTCAGCCGCCGCGCCAGCATCGCCCCCTGCCGCGTCAGCACCAGCCCGC
>NZ_ATHO01000054.1 GCF_000445065.1 Sphingobium quisquiliarum P25
GGAAACTGCGCTCAACCCGCAGGCGCTTGCCTATCTAAACCGGCTGTCCGACCTGCTGTTCGTCCTTGCCCGCCGCCTGAACGGCAATGGCGCGGCTGACGTCAAATGGGTGCCCGGCGCGTCGCGCTGACGCCGCAAAGGCACAGCTTCGGAACATAAATCCTCCTTCATGCGCTTCCTTGTGGAAGGGCGGCGCAACATTTCGAAGGGGCATGCATGGCCAGGAGCCGGACCGCACCGAGCCAGGACGATCTTCTTTCCCGGTATCGCGAAATCCGTGCATTGAGCGAGGCCCTGGCGGCGGGCCTGTCGGATGCGGACGCCACGGCGCAGTCGATGCCCGACGCATCGCCCGCCAAATGGCATCTGGCCCATGTCGGCTGGTTCTTCGAAACCTTCGTGCTGCGCGACCATGCGGCCGGTTATGAGCCGTTCGATCCACGCTACGCCTTCCTCTTCAACAGCTATTATGAGGCGGAGGGCGCGCGCCATCCCCGGCCTGCACGGGGCATGTTGACGCGGCCCCGCCTTGATGAAATCCTCGCCTATCGCGCGCATGTCGACGCCGCGGTTATCGATGCGCTGCCCGCATTGCCGGACGAGGCGCGATCATTGGTGATGCTGGGCCTGCATCATGAGCAGCAGCATCAGGAATTGCTGCTCACCGATATCCAGCATCTCTTTTCGCTCAACCCGCTGGAGCCCGCCCTGTTCGCCGCGCAGCCCTTCACGCCAGCGGCGGTGCCCGGCCCGCTCCACTGGATCGAAGGGCGCGAGGGGCTGGTCGAGATGGGGGACGATGGGAAATCGGACTTCGCATTCGATTGCGAGGGGCCGCGCCACAAGGCGGTCCTGCATCCCCATGCCCTTGCGCACCGGCTGATCACGAACGGAGAGTGGATCGCCTTCATCGAGGATGGCGGCTATCGCAATCCGGCGCACTGGCTGTCCGACGGATGGAGCTGGGTCCAGGCGGAACGGATCGAGGCGCCGCTTTACTGGACCCGCGCGGAGCATGGCTGGATGCGGTTCGGGCTGGATGGGCGAAGGCCGGTCAACCCGGCAGAGCCGGTGACGCACATCAGCCTGTATGAGGCGGATGCTTATGCAAGCTGGGCGGGCGCGCGGCTGCCCACCGAAGCGGAATGGGAAAGCGGCGCGCTCAACATCGCGCCTTCCAGCGGCAATCAGCTTGATGGAGCCGCCTGCCCCCGCCCCCACGCGGCCGATGGCAGCGCCGGGCTGGGGCAGATGTTCGGCGATGTCTGGGAATGGACCGGCAGCGCCTTCCGCCCCCATCCCGGCTTCCACCCCGCCGAAGGAGCCGTGGGCGAATATAATGGCAAGTTCATGTCGGGCCAGTTCGTGCTGAAGGGCGGCAGTTGCGCGACGCCGCGCGGCCATGTGCGGGCGAGCTACCGCAACTTCTTCTACCCGCATCAACGCTGGCAGTTCACCGGACTGCGGCTGGCCAAGGATTTATGACGCGATGCTGCTTGACCATCCCCCTACCCTGCCACGGGAGGCGGCCGATCCGGCGTTCCGGCACGACATTCTGGCGGGGCTTTCGCGCACGCCCAAGGCGACGCCGCCCATCTGGTTCTACGACCAGCGCGGATCTGAATTGTTCGAGGCGATAACGGACCTGCCCGAATATTATCCCACCCGGACCGAAATCGGGCTGCTGGAACGACATGCGGGTGAGCTGCCCGGCCTGATCGGACGAAGGCGGGCCGTGGTCGAGTTCGGCGCAGGCAGCGCGCGCAAGACGCCGCTCCTGCTGCGCGCGATCGATCCTGCCGCCTATGTCCCGATCGACATCAGCGGCGACTTCCTGCAATCCAGCAGCGCGGCCCTGGCCGCTGCCTTTCCCGGATTGCCGGTGCTGCCGGTCGTCGGCGACTTCTTGGGGGACCTGGCTCTCCCTTCGGCGATCGCTGACCTGCCGCGCCTTGGCTTCTTTCCCGGATCGACCATCGGCAACATGGCCCCCGATGCGGCCGTGGACCTGCTGCGCGCGATCCGCAGGCTGCTGGGCGAGGGATCGATGCTGCTGATCGGCATGGACCGGATCAAGGACCCGGACCGGCTGATCGCCGCTTATGACGATTCTCAGGGCGTGACGGCGGCCTTCAACCTCAACCTCCTTACCCGCATCAATCGCGAGCTGGGCGGGGACGTGCCGCTGGATGCGTTCGTCCACCGCGCGATCTGGAATGACGGCAAGGCGCGCATCGAAATGCATCTGGAGGCAGGCCGCGCGCTGGACTTCCATGTCGCGGGGCGGCGCTTCCACATGGCGGCGGGCGAAACCATCCATACGGAGAGCAGCCATAAATATGGCATGCGCGACGCCCGCCTGCTGCTCCGCGCCGGGCACTGGGACCCGGTGAGGGAATGGACGGACCCGGAAGGATTATTCTCGATGATCCTGGCGCGGGCTGGGGAGTAGCCGCTTGCCGAGCATGTCGAAATCGCTTCCTTTCTCATGAGAGAAGTAGAGCCTTTCGACACGCTCGCAGCGCGGCAAGATCATTACCTTATCGAAATGAATCTGCCGCGGCCGGCGCTCACCCTCCAGCCTCAGGCCGCCTTGGCGCGGGACATGCGCTTGCGTTCGTTGGGATCGAGGTAGCGCTTGCGCAGACGGATGTTCTTGGGCGTCACTTCGACCATTTCATCGTCGTCGATATAGGCGATCGCCTGTTCCAGCGTCAGCTTGCGCGGCGGGGTCAGGCGGATGCTGTCGTCCTTGCCGCTGGCGCGGAAGTTGGTCAGCGCCTTCGACTTCATCGGGTTGACTTCAAGATCTTCAGGCTTGGCATTCTCGCCGATGATCATGCCTTCGTAGAGCGCTTCGCCCACGCCTACCATCAGGATGCCGCGTTCCTCCAGCGGACCCAGGGCATAGGCCACCGCCTCGCCCGCGCCGTTGGAGATCAGCACGCCATTCTTGCGGCCTTCGATCTTGCCCTTGTGGGGGCCGTATTTTTCGAACAGCCGGTTCATGATGCCGGTGCCGCGCGTGTCGGACAGGAATTCGCCATGATAGCCGATCAGGCCGCGCGACGGGGCGGAGAAAGTGATGCGCGTCTTGCCCCCGCCCGACGGACGCATGTCGGTCATTTCGGCCTTGCGGATGTTCATCTTGTCCACGACCGTGCCGGAAAATTCGTCGTCCACGTCGATGACGACGATTTCATAAGGCTCGGTCTTGTTGCCATGCTCATCTTCGCCGAACAGCACGCGCGGGCGCGAGATGCCGAGTTCGAAGCCTTCGCGGCGCATGGTTTCGATCAGCACGCCCAGTTGCAGTTCGCCACGGCCCGCGACTTCGAAACTGTCCTTGTCGTCGCTTTCCGTGACCTTGATCGCGACGTTGGATTCGGCTTCGCGCATCAGGCGGTCGCGGATCATGCGGCTCGTCACCTTGCTGCCTTCACGGCCCGCCATGGGCGAATCGTTCACGGCAAAGCGCATCGACAGGGTCGGCGGATCGATCGGCTGAGCCTTGATGGGGACGGTGACCGAGGTATCGGCGATGGTGTTGGCCACGGTCGCGACGGTCAGGCCCGCAAGGCTGATGATGTCCCCCGCTTTGGCTTCGTCCACCGGCACGCGGTCGAGGCCGCGGAAGGACAGGATCTTGGACGCGCGGCCCGTTTCGATCACATTGCCGTCCATGTCGAGCGCGTGGATCGCCTGGTTGACCTTCAGCGTGCCCGACTGGACGCGGCCAGTGAGGATGCGGCCCAGGAAGTTGTCGCGGTCGAGCAGCGTCACCAGGAAGCTGAACGGCGCATCTTCGTCCAGCGCCGGGGGCGGGACATGATCGACGATCTTCTGGAACAGCGGCTCCAGCGTGCCCGACCGCAGCGAGGGGTCTTCATTGGCGTAGCCGTTGCGCCCCGAAGCGTAGAGCACAGGGAAGTCGAGCTGCTCGTCGGTCGCTTCCAGCGTGACGAACAGGTCGAACACTTCGTCCAGCACTTCCTGGATGCGCTCGTCGGGACGGTCGACCTTGTTGACGACGACGATGGGCTTGAGACCCAGCGCCAGCGCCTTGCCGGTCACGAACTTGGTCTGGGGCATCGCGCCTTCCGACGAATCGACCAGCAGGACGACGCCGTCCACCATGGACAGGATGCGCTCCACCTCGCCGCCGAAGTCGGCGTGGCCGGGCGTGTCGACGATGTTGATCCGCGTGCCCTTCCATTCGATCGAGGTGGGCTTCGCCAGGATGGTGATGCCGCGTTCCTTTTCGAGGTCGTTGGAATCCATCGCCCGTTCCTCGACCCGCTGATTGTCGCGGAAGGTGCCGGACTGGCGGAAAAGCTGGTCGACCAGAGTGGTCTTGCCATGGTCGACGTGCGCGATGATGGCGATATTACGCAGGGACATGAAGGATGCCTTTGGGATGTCACATTTTCCCGGCCGGCACCGCGCCTGACCAGAGTATCGGGCGCGCCCCTACAGGAAATGACGCGATGCGGCAAGGGTCACCGCCAGCGCGCCAAGCGTTTGCATCCATGGCGATGCGGGACCATATTCCGCATTGAAGATCACTGTTATAGTCGCATATAACAGCTACTGTAACCATAATTGGGAGAAACCATGGCCAGCACCTCCCCCGGCACGGTGACCGCAGCCGATGCGCTCAACCTGACACCGCCCGACCCGGTGCCGCCGGTCACGCCGGAAAAGGCGGCCGGTCTCGTCCCGCTGGACGAGGAAAAGCGATCGAAGCTCGATGAAAAGGTGGACGCCTTCATCGCCGATCTGGTCGCGCAGGATGCGAACTCCCCCGAATTCGGCGCGCGCGTCGATCAGCTCACCAATATGGGCCGCAAGGAAATCGCGGAAGCGGCGGGCCATTCCAACCGCTTCCTCGACCGGCCCGTGCGCGCGATGGACAGCGACAACAAGGTCGGCGCCGATCTTGCCGAACTGCGCCGCACCGTCGAGGACCTGGACCCTGGCAAGCGCGGCAACCTGCTCGCCCCGCGCAAGCTGTTCGGCATCATTCCCTTCGGCAACCGGATGCGCGACTATTTCGACAGCTACAAGAGCGCGCAGAGCCACATCAACGGCATCCTGGGCTCGCTGGCGAGCGGCAAGGACGTGCTGATCAAGGACAATGCCGCGATCGATGTGGAGCGGCAGAATATGTGGGCGGCGATGGGCCGCCTTGAACAGATGATCCACATTTCCAAAACGCTGGACGCCCGGCTGGAGGCGAAGGCGCTGGAGCTGGAATCCACCGATCCCGCCAAGGCGAAGGCGATCCGGGAAAGCGCCCTGTTCTACATCCGCCAGCGCACGCAGGACCTGCTGACGCAGATGGCCGTCACCGTTCAGGGCTATCTGGCGCTCGATCTGGTCAAGAAGAATAATGTCGAACTGGTGAAGGGCGTGGATCGCGCCAGCACGACCACCGTCGCGGCGCTGCGCACCGCCGTCACCGTCGCGCAGGCGCTCGCCGGGCAGAAGCTGGTGCTGGAACAGATCACCGCGCTCAACACGACGACCGCGAACATGATCGATTCGACCGGCGAAATGCTCAAGAACCAGACGGCCGCCATCCATGAGCAGGCGGCGTCCAGCACCATTCCCATCGAGACGCTGAAACGCGCCTTCCAGAATATCTACGACACGATGGACAGCATCGACACGTTCAAGGCCAAGGCGCTGGAGAATATGAAGACGACGGTGAACACCCTGTCGGACGAGGTGGAAAAGTCCAAGGGCTATATCGCCCGCGCGCAAGGCCAGGCGCAGGCCGCGCAGGAAGCGCGCGCGGACAATCCGCTGTTGAGCGCGCTGGAGGCGTGAACGCCATGCCGCTCGCTTCCATGCCGCCTGATATGGGCAGGAGGATCGGGTGAGCCGGTCCGACCGTGTCCTGGCCGATGCCGAAGCCGTGCTCCGCCGCCATGGCGAGCGCCGCCGGAGCCTGTCGGCCCGCGCCCGCCAGCGGCGCAACGCCGCCCTGATGCGCAAGCTCAAATATGCGGTGTGGGCGGTCATCGCCGTGCTGGCGGCCAGCGTGGTGGCGGGCTTCGTCATGCCGCTTGGCACCAGCGGCGTGATGATCGCGCTGGGGGTCATGCTGGCCGCCCTGCTGGTGATCGCCATCCTGCCCATGGAGCGGACCGTCCGCACGGAGGCGCTTCAGCAAACGCCGCTGGGCGCCCTGCCCCTGCAAACCGAGATCTGGCTGGAAAACCAGCGCAAGGCCCTGCCCGCGCCCGCAGCGACGCTGGTCGACAGCATCGGCGTGAAGCTGGAAGCGCTGGCGCCGCAGCTTGAGCGGCTGGGCGACCGGGAACCCGCCGCGCAGGAGGTGCGCAAGCTGCTGGCGGATCATCTGCCCGAACTGGTCACCGGATATCAGTCCATCCCGCAGTCCTTGCGGCGTGAGGAGCGCAACGGCCGCGTGCCCGAACAGCAGCTGGTGGAGGGGCTGGGCGTCATCGACGCGGAACTGGCGCGGATGAGCGAGACTCTGGCCAGCGGCGATCTTGACCGGCTGGCGGTGCAGAACCGCTTTCTGGAGATGAAATATCAGGAGGCGAAGGAACTGGGGCACTAGTCCCTTTGTCCTTTACGCCATGATCCACCTGACGCTCATCATCGTCGATTTCCTGAGCGGCCTGATCGCGGCCGGAGCATGGGCGCTCGCGTCGGCGGGCGGAGCGATCGCGATGGTGGTGGGCGGCGGCGTTGCCGGGGTGTCGCTGTTCAGGCGGTGGCGGCGGCGCGGCTGAGGTCAGCGCGGCCGGATCAGCTTGTTTATCACCTCCACGGTCAGCAACTGGCTGAACTGTATGCCGAACCGCTTTCCATTCACCCACCGCACCCTGCCGCTGGTTTCCAGACTGGGCGCATGGACGCCGACATAGGCGCCTGGGGGTGGCGGCGCATCGCTATGCACCAGCGCGCCGGAGGACGACAGGTCCAGGAAATGCGCGCGGGTTTCGATGCCGCTCAGGTGCAGGGTAACCGGCTCGAACAGCTTGTGCCGCGGTGCGTTCCGCCGTTGCGGAGCGCCGGTGATCTGAGAACCGCCTTGATCGGTCATGTCAGCCTCTCCCCTAGCGCCATATCATCATGGAAGGATCAATTTCCTCACCAGCATCATGGTTAACGGCAGTGCAAGCAGATTTTTTCTGGCGCGCGGGTCAGGAACGCAGCGCGCAGGGAACGATGGAAGCAGGCGCGGGGCGCGCGGCGATGCGTCGGAAGCGCGCGAAATATCCACCGGCGGTCGGCTTGGGGATCAGTTCCTCCATGCGGAAGCCCATGGCGGCGAGTTCGCAGGCGAGCAGCCTGGGCGGCGTGCCATGCTGGTCGGTAGGGCGGTTGGCGTCGACCACGATCAGTTCGCCGTCGGGCTTCAACGCGGGGCTGAGGTTCCACAGGAAGGCGTAAGGCTCCGCAATCTCATGGTACATATGGACCATGAAGATGCGGTCGAAGCTGTTTTCGGGCAGCTTGGGGTCCTCCGGCGCGCCCAGGCGGACGCTGACGTTGCGCCAGTCTTCGCGGGTGATGCGCCGCGACAGCGCCTCGATCACTTCGGGCATGATGTCCACGGCCAGCACCCGCCCCTTGGCGCCGACGCGATCGGCGAGGCGGACGGTATAATAGCCCTCGCCAGCGCCAATGTCGGCCACGGTCATCCCCGGACGGATGCCCGCCCGGTCCATGATGTCCTCCGCCTCGTTGACGCGGTCGCGCGCTTCCTCGCTGGACCAGCGGGTCGACACGACCGGGGCGACGGGGCGGTCCGCGCGCGGGAAGTTCCTCGCGCCCGCCGGACGGTCATCCTGCCGGTTGGAGGAAAAGGGTCCGCACGCCGCCAGCAGCAACGGCAATGCCGCCAGCGCCGCACGGATGATCATCAATCGACGTCCTCGACATCGACCTTCTCGCCCGTGACCTTCTGCGATAGGGCGGCGGCCATGAACGGGTCGAGCGCGCCGTCCAGCACATCGTCGGGCGAGGTGGAGGTGACGCCGGTGCGCAGGTCCTTCACGAGCTGATAGGGTTGAAGCACATAGGACCGGATCTGGTGGCCCCAGCCGATCTCGGTCTTGGCCTGATATTCGCCCGACGCCGCCGCCTCGCGCTTTTGCAGTTCCGCTTCGTAGAGCCGGGCCTTGAGCATGTTCATGGCCGTCGCGCGGTTCTTGTGCTGCGAACGGTCGTTCTGCGACGCGACGATGATGCCGGAGGGAATATGGGTGATGCGGACGGCGGAGTCGGTGGTGTTGACGTGCTGCCCGCCCGCGCCCGACGCGCGGTAGGTGTCGATCTTGAGGTCGCCTTCATTGACCTCGATCTCGATATTGTCGTCGATCACCGGATAGACCCAGACGGACGAGAAGCTGGTGTGCCGCCGCGCCGAACTGTCATAGGGGCTGATGCGCACCAGGCGGTGGACGCCGCTTTCGGTCTTGGCATAGCCATAGGCGTTCTCGCCCTTGATCAGGAAGGTCGCGGACTTGATGCCCGCCTGATCGCCCGCCTGATAATCGACCAGTTCCACCTTGTAGCCGCGCCGTTCGGCCCAGCGGCGGTACATGCGGCTGAGCATTTCCGCCCAGTCCTGGCTTTCCGTGCCGCCCGCGCCCGCATGGATTTCCAGATAGGTGTCGCTGGCGTCGGCCTCGCCCGCCAGCAGCGCCCTGATCTTGTCCTCGTCCGCGCGGTCTGCGAGCGCCTTCAGGGAGGCGATGGCTTCATTGACCATGTCCTCATCGCCCTCGGCCTCGGCCATTTCGATGAGTTCGGCGGTGTCGGCCTTCTCGCTTTCGATCGCGCGGGTCGCGCCGATCGCGCCCTCCAGCCGGGTGCGCTCGCGCATCACTTCCTGCGCCATTTTCTGATTGTCCCAGAGCGTGGGATCTTCGACGCGCGCATTCAGCTCGTCCAGGCGGCGGAGCGCCCGGTCCCAGTCGAGGAAGCGGCGCAGCAGGTCCAGCGCGGCGTCGATGCGGTCGATATATTGCTGCGCTTCGGCGCGCATGGGAACTCTCCAGAATGTCGGTGCGCATCGTAAACGCGCTAAACGCCAGCCCCTATCCGAGGGCGAAGATTTTGGGAAGCATGTACTACTCCTGCCCGGCAAGGGGAGATGGCGGCGCCAGGCGCTGACGGAGGGGTGATGCCCCTTCGCAGCCTTTGGCTGGTCCCCTCCCGATCGTCCAGGGGGAGGATTTCAGTAGATGCCGCCCTGGTCTTGCAGGAAGTCGCTGTCGGTGCGCTGGCGCGCCTGGGCGCTGGCCTCGCGGCGGGCGGCGGCGCGTTCCTGGGCGGCGACTTCTTCCTTGCGGATGGAGCGGCGGGGTTCGGTTTCGGGCTTGAAGGCTTCCCAGATCACCGCAGGCTTGGGATCGTCGGTGGGCCATACGCCGTAGACGCGCTTGCCCGACCGGCGATCGATCGTGACCATGCGGATGCCCGCCGGGGCGACGAAGGGCGTCTTGGGCATGGTTTCCAGCACCGGAGCCATCGCCGCCTTCCAGATCGGCGCGGCGACGCGGCCGCCCTGCGCCCAGCCGCCCAGGCTGCGCGGCTGGTCATAGCCGATATAGACGCCCGCGACGAGATCGGGCGACCCGCCCACGAACCACACGTTGGTGGGGCCGTTGGTGGTGCCGGTCTTGCCGAACAGCGGCCGATCGAGGTCCGCCAGCACCGTGGCGGTGCCGCGCTGGATGACGCCTTCGGCGATGTGCACGACCTGATAGGCGGTCATGGGGTTCATGACCTGCCGCCCTTCAAAGCCGAAGCGCGGCATGGGCTTGCCGTCCCAATTGGGCATGTTGCACCCGTCGCAGGGACGCCAGCGCAGCGGCCAGATCACCTTGCCGTGCCGGTCCTGCACATAGTCCATGACCTTGGGGAAAAGCTGCCGCCCGTGATTGGCGAGCATGGCATAGGCGTTCACCATCCGCTCCACCGTGGTTTCGCCAGCGCCCAGCGCGAAGGAGAGATAGGGCTGATAGTCGCCGATCCCCATCGCCTTGATGGTGCGCACGACGCGGTCCATGCCGGTCTGGCTGGCGGCGCGCACGGTCATGAGGTTGCGCGACTGCTCCACGCCCCAGCGCATCGTCTGCGGCCCGGCGCTGCCGCCCGAGAAGTTGCGGAAGCATTTCTGCCCCAGCCCCGCGCCCTGATAGACGCACAACGGACCATCGACGATGATCGAGGCGGGCGTCATGCCATTGTCGAGCGCGGCGGCATAGACGAAGGGCTTGATGGTCGATCCGGGCTGGCGCATCGCCTGGGTGGCGCGGTTGTAGGATGAAAGGCGGCTGTCGAACCCGCCCTGCATCGCGCGGATGCGGCCGGAATGGGTTTCCTCCACCACCATGCCGCCGGACACTTCGGGAATGTTGCGCAAGGCCCAGCTCGACCCGTTGCGCGCGACGACGATGAGGTCGCCGGGCTTGAGGCTGCTGAAGGCCGGTCCGCCCGCGCGGCGATAGGGCATCTGCGCCGCCCCGGCGGGCAGCGTGCCGGCCGATCCATCGGCAAAGCCGATCTGCGCCGACGAGGAATCGCGGCTGATCACCGCCGCCACGCGCCATCCGGCATAGTCCACGCCGACATAGCTCGCGGCCAGTTCACGCTGCCAGCCGCGATCGATGTCTATCTTGCCGACCGGCCCCGACCAGCCCTTGCCCGCGTCGAAGCGCAGCAGGCCGTTGCGCAGCGCGGTCGCCGTCAGTTCCTGCATCTTGGGATCATAGGGGCTGCGCACCCACAGGCCGCCCGCATAGACGCTGTTGGGTCCATCCTCCGCCTTTTCGCCGAAGCGTTCGATCAGGCGGCGGCGCACTTCCTCCATATAATAGCCGCCAGCGCGCGCGTCGAAGCCGGAGCCGTGCGCCTGCACCGTGCCCAGCGGCTGCGCCATCGCTTCGCTGCGCTGCGCTTCGGTGATCCAGCCATTCTTCGCCATTTCGCCCAGCGCCCAGTTGCGGCGTTCCAGCGCGCGCTGATGGCCGGTCGGGCTTTCGGGCCGGTAGTTCGCGGGACCCTTGGGCAGGATGGCGAGATAGGCCATTTCATGCAGCTTGAGGTCGGCGACGTCCTTGTCGAAATAGGCGCGCGCAGCCGCCTGCACACCATAGGCGTTGCGGCCGAGGAAGATCTGGTTGAGGTAGAGTTCCAGGATCTGCTGCTTGGTCAGCACCCCTTCCATGCGATAGGCCAGGATCATTTCCTTCACCTTGCGCGTGGGGGAATATTCATCGCCGATCAGCAGATTCTTGGCGACCTGTTGCGTGATGGTGGACCCGCCCTTGGCGCGCTGGCCCGATCCGATCTTGGTCACATAGTCGAGCACCGCGCCGAAAAAGCCGGGAATGTCGACGCCATGATGGTCGAAGAACGTCTTGTCCTCCGCCGAAAGATAGGCGCGGATCAGCAGCGGCGGATAGTCGCTATATTGCAACTGCACCCGCCGTTCGCGCGCATAGCTGTGCACCGGCTGGCCATTGACGTCGCGCACGATTGTGGGCAGCGGCGGTTCATATTCCAGCAGCGTGGCGGCGTCGGGAAGGCCGCGCGCGAAGATCAGCCAGAAGAGGAAGAAGGCGGCCATGAGCCCGCCAAGGCCGATGGCGATCCACCGCACCCAGCGCCGGTCCCAATGGGGGGCGAGCCTTTCCCTGATGCCGTCCGCGCGGCGGCGCAGCCGGGCGGCGAGGGAGGATGACGATGCGGTATCGGGGCGGGCCTCTTCCATGACGGAACGAGGCTCTAAGGTTAAAATGGGGGAAGCGCCAGTGCGGATCGACGTGCCGCCGGGACGCTAGCGGTCGCCAGGCGCCGTCCTGCGGGCGAAATGCACCTCCACCGCGCGGGCCACGCCGCGGGCGATGCGGGCGCGGCCTTCGGGCGACGACAGGAAGGCCGCATCCTTGACGTTGCTGATATAGCCGGTTTCGAACAGCACCGACGGCATGTCGGGAGCCTTGAGCACCACCAGCGACGCGAAGCGGTGATAGGGAGTGCGAAAGCCCATATAGGGCGAGGCTTCCCGTTTCAGCACGCGCGCGAAGGTGGCCGACGCGGCCATGCTTTCGCGCTGCGTCAGGTCAATGAGGATCGAGGAAATGTCCCCCGACTGGCCGCCCAGATTGACGCCGTGCAATATGTCGGCCCTGTTTTCCCTGGCCGCCAGCCGCGCCGCTTCCCGGTCGGACGCCACTTCCGACAGGGTGTAGACGGTCGCGCCATGCGCTTCTTCATTTTCGGCGGAATCTGCGTGGATGGACATGAATAGGTCCGCGTTCAGCCTGCGCGCAATGCCATAGCGTTCCTGTAGGACGAGGAAGCGATCGTCATTGCGGGTGAGCGCCACGCGGATGCGGCCGGTTTTCAGCAATTCGTCGCGGATCGCCTGCGCTATCGCAAGCGTCAGGTCCTTTTCGCGCTTGCCAAGCTCCGCATTGACCGCGCCCGGATCATGCCCGCCATGGCCCGCGTCGATGACCACGAGGGGACGCGCCGCTTCACGCGGGCCAAGGACAGGGGGCAATTCCAGGCCGCGCCCGGCAGGCGGGATCGGCAAGGTGATGCTGTGCACCCGCTTGGCCGGGCGCGGCGCCATATGGACAGAGGGCGCCATCGCATCGTCCGGCGTCGCGGAAAAAATCGCGGCTGCCAGGACGAGAGCGTGGAACATCGGGCGCTTGTGCCGCGCACGCCCGCGATCGTCCAGCCAAATATGAGCGGCGGGCGCAGGCGCGATCCCCCTCCGCCCAGCGGCGCAATCCCGCTTTTCGCCGCGCACGAAACAATATTTCGAGCAGCCGTTGCTAGGGCGCAATTTGACTGCTACCCATTCATATTCCTGAAAGCCTGCCCATATTCCAGGCGAAGCTCTTGGGAAGCTTTCAAGACCGCACCGGCGGGCGCATGACGCCCACAGGCCGGTGTCGCAACAGGTTGACGCTGCATGAGGCATGATTTCCATCCCCCGCTGGCCCCGATACCGGGCGATGCGGCGTGGATGGCGCGGACCGGCGGCTTGCCCGGCCCTGCCAAGGCAGCAGACGCGCATATTTTCCTTAACAACCGGACGATGCCGCAACCGGCGCCGCTGGCGGCGCAAGCGCTGTCGTCCTTTCATTATCGCGTGACAGCCCGGCCGAGCGCCGCTGGCCGTCATCGCCGGAGACACATAAATGACAATGCGTATGCTGATCGATGCGCGCCACCGGGAAGAAACCCGGGTCGCGGTCGTCAAGGGTAACCGGATCGAGGAGTTTGATTTCGAATCGGCCGAGCACAAGCAGCTCAAAGGGAATATCTACCTAGCCAAGGTCACGCGCGTGGAGCCGTCGCTACAGGCGGCCTTCGTCGATTATGGCGGCAACCGCCACGGATTCCTGGCGTTCAGCGAAATCCACCCCGACTATTACCAGATCCCGCGCGAGGACCGCGAGGCGCTGCTGCGCGAGGAACGCGAGCATGCCGAGGAAGAGGCCGCGCTGCGCGCCGAGGTCGAGGATGACGACGATCATGGCGCGTCCGACGATGGGCTGGAAGTGGTCGAGGCGACCCATCATCACGATGAGGAAGACGCCGTGGAAGGCGCGGCCGAGGGCGGCGAGGAAGGCGGCAGCAACGGCCGCCGCAAGCGCGGCAAGGGCGACGACGCCGCCGACGAGCTGCGCCGCAAGCGCATGGCGCTGCGCCGCCGCTACAAGATTCAGGACGTCATCAAGCGCCGCCAGGTGCTGCTGGTGCAGGTCGTCAAGGAGGAGCGCGGCAACAAGGGCGCGGCGCTGACCACCTATCTCAGCCTCGCGGGCCGCTATTGCGTGCTGATGCCCAACACCAGCCATGGCGGCGGCATTTCACGCAAGATTTCGAACGCCGCCGACCGCAAGCGGTTGAAGTCTATCATCGCGGAGATGAACCTGCCCTCCACCATGGGCTGCATCGTCCGCACCGCCGGGCTCCAGCGCACCAAGCCGGAGATCAAGCGCGACTTCGACTATCTCGCCCGCCTGTGGGACGAGATTCGCGAAAAGACGCTGAAATCCGCCGCGCCCGCGCTGATCCACAATGACAGCGACCTCATCAAGCGGGCGATCCGCGATATCTACAACAAGGATATCGAGGAAGTCATCGTCGAGGGCGAGGACGGATACAAGGCGGCCAAGGACTTCATGAAGCTGCTGATGCCCAGCCATGCGCGGCGGGTGAAGCAATATGCCGACGCGGTGTCGCTGTTCCAGCGCGCCAGTGTCGAGGACCAGCTGGCGGCGATGTACAACCCCGTCGTTCAGTTGAAATCGGGCGGCTACCTCGTCATCAACCCGACCGAGGCGCTGGTGTCGATCGACATCAACTCCGGCCGGTCGACGCGCGAACATGGCATCGAGCAGACCGCCGTCGCCACCAACCTGGAAGCCGCGCGGGAAATCGCGCGCCAGCTGCGCCTGCGCGACATGGCCGGCCTCGTCGTCATCGACTTCATCGACATGGAGATGAACTCCAACATCCGCAAGGTCGAGAAGGCGATGAAGGAGGCGTTGAAGGACGATCGCGCCCGCATCCAGGTCGGCCGCATTTCCGGCTTCGGCCTGATGGAGATGAGCCGCCAGCGGCTGCGCACCGGCGTGCTGGAGGCATCGACCCGCCAGTGCCCGCATTGCGAAGGCACCGGGCTGGTCCGCACCGCTTCGTCGGCGGGCCTCAGCGCGCTGCGCATGCTGGAAGAGGAAGCGGCGCGCGGGCGCGGCAATCTGGTCACGCTGCGCGCGAGCCAGGAAGCGGCTTTCTACGTCCTCAACAACAAGCGCCGCGAACTGGACGAGATCGAGCAGCGCTACGGCGTCACCATCGCGATCCTGCCCGATGGCGAAGTCGAAGGCGCGCGCATGTCGGTCGAAGCCAGCGGCCCGCGCCCCGAACGGGTGGTGAGCTATGCGCCGCTCGTCGAGGAAGAGGATGATCTCGAGATCGCCGAGGAACTGGACGAGGAGGAGATCGAAGAGATCGAATCCGAGCGCGAGGAACGCGGCGAGCGCGGTGAGGAACGCGAAGGCGGACGCCGCCGCCGCAGACGCCGCCGCCGCCGTGGCGGCCAGCGCGAGGAAGGCCGGGCCGAGGGCGAGGGCGAAGGCGAAAGCGAGCAGGACGCAGACTCCTCCGAAGCGCCTGAGCTTGCCGAAGGCGAGGAAGAGGACGCCGAAACGGGCGCGGAGCAGTCCGCCGAGGACGCCCTGGGTGAGGGCGA
>NZ_ATHO01000055.1 GCF_000445065.1 Sphingobium quisquiliarum P25
ACGCCCGCCGCCGCTTCGGGCACCAATGGCGGGGCCAGCGAAGCGCGCAAGGCGGCCGTGGCGGCGATCGAGCGGCCCTCCACGGGGAATGAGGCGGATGACGCCTACACCTACGGCTTCCGCCTGTGGGACGCGAAATTCTATCCCGAAGCGCAGGCGCAGTTGAAGGCCACGGTCGAGAAATACGGATCATCCTCCATCGCGAGCCGGGCGCATAATCTGCTGGGCCGCGCCTATCTGGACGATGGCAAGCCCGCGCTGGCATCGGTCGCCTTTTACGAGAACTACCAGAAGCGCCCCCGTGGCGACCGTGCTGCCGACAGCCTGGCCTGGCTGGGCGAGGCGCTGATCCAGCTCAAGAAGCCCGCCGACGCGTGCAAGGTCTATGCGGAGCTTGAGCAGGTCTATGGCGCGACCTTGCCCGCGAACCTGCGCGGCATGATGGACAAGGGGCGCGCCAAGGCCAAGTGCAGCTAGGGCCAGATGGCCAGCCCCGAACCGGAGGAGACCGGCCTTAATGCCCTGTTGGAGCGGGCGGCGGGGCGGCTTGCCGGACCGGGTGAGGGCTGGCGTTTCGGGGTGGCGGTATCCGGCGGCCCCGACAGCATGGCCTTGCTGGACCTGAGCGCCCGGCTGTTCCAGGGGCGGGTCGAAGCCGCGACGGTGGATCATGGCTTGCGGCAGGCTTCGGCGGAGGAAGCGGCGATGGTCGCCGCCTGGTGCGGGGACCGCGCCATTCCCCATGCCATCCTGCATCCCGCCGAGCCGGTCACGGGCAATGTCCAGCAATGGGCCCGCGAGCAGCGCTATGCCGCGCTGGAACAGTGGCGCACCGGGCGAGGGATCGACTGGATTTTCACGGCGCATCACGCCGATGACCAGTTGGAAACCATGGTGATGCGGCTCAATCGCGGGGCCGGGGTGGGCGGCCTCGCCGGGATCAGGGCGCGGCAGGGCAGGGTGCTGCGGCCGCTGCTGGGCGCGCGGCGGTCTCACCTGCTCGCTTATGTGCGGCGGCGGGCGATCCCTTATGTAGAAGACCCATCGAACAGCGATCTTCGCTTTGACCGGGCATCGATTCGGCAGCGGCTGAGCGGCGTGGACTGGCTCGATCCCGTCACGGCGGCGCGCAGCGCTGGCGCACTGGCGGAAGCGGCCGAGGCGCTGGATTGGATGGCCGACGATCTTGCGGCGCGCCATGTGCGGCAGGATGGGAATGCGTGGATCCTTGATGACGCCGGCTTCCCGCGCGAGATCATGCGGCGTCTGCTGCTGCGCATGATCGCCCTGGCCGCGCCGGATGCGCAGCCGCCGCGTGGAGAAGCGCTCGACCGGGCAATGGCCGCGCTATCGGCGGGGCAGCAGGTCAGCCTGGGTCCTGTGCTGCTGAAAGGCGGCGAACAATGGGGGGTGAGGCTGGCTCCTCCGCGACGGTAAATGGATCGTTTCGGAAAGGTTCCACGGGTTATCGCGCATGCCCCACGGTCCGTCGAATTGATGCAGCGCAATGACCTTTCCTTAATAGCCTGCATGCTTAAGGGAACAGCCCCCTCCAGCTTGGAAAGTGAGTCATGTTCGAATTTGCGGCGCTGACCTATGGCGTGCTCGCCAGCGTTATCCTTTCGGCAGCGCAACGTAACCGGAAACTGGCGCGCCCGCACCCGCCCCTGCTGCTTTATGCAGGCTATTTGCTGTGCGGCCTTTCGGCGGGGGTGGCGTTGATCCTGGGCTATATCGGCCTCTCGCAATTTGTGGGCGGCTGACCGCAGCGCATCCTTCTACGCCAGCTTGCGATTTTGCCGGAGCATCCTATCTTGCCCGGTGAAAGAGAGTGTTGAATGAACGACGAGAAGGACCCCCAGGGCAATCCCTGGATCAAGAGCGCGATGATCTGGGCGGGCGTGATTATCGCCCTGCTGCTTTTCGTGTCCATGTTCGACAGCCGGACCGCTTCGCAGGCGGGCACCGGCATTGCCTATTCCGAGTTCCGGTCGAAGGTTCAGGAAGGGCAGGTCAAGGACGTCGCCATCGCTCCCGACAAGATCACCGGGACGCTGAGCAGCGGCCAGCGGTTCAACACCGTGCCCGTGAACGATCCGGGCCTGACCGGCCTGCTGGACGATTATAACGTCAAATATTCCGGGCAGACGGAGGAGCAGCCGAGCTTCTGGCAGATCATGCTCTACCAGTCGCTGCCGTTCCTGCTGATCCTTGGCATCGCCTTCTTCGTCCTGCGCCAGATGCAGAAGGGCGGCGGCGCGGGCGGCGCGATGGGCTTTGGCAAGTCCAAGGCCAAGCTGCTGACGGAAAAGCATGGCAAGGTGACGTTCGACGATGTCGCTGGCATCGACGAGGCGCGCGAGGAATTGCAGGAAATCGTCGAGTTCCTGAAGGACCCGAGCAAGTTCGCGCGGCTGGGCGGCAAGATCCCCAAGGGCGCGCTGCTGGTCGGTTCGCCGGGTACGGGCAAGACGCTGCTGGCGCGCGCGATCGCGGGTGAGGCGGGCGTTCCCTTCTTCACCATTTCCGGTTCGGACTTCGTCGAAATGTTCGTCGGCGTCGGCGCCAGCCGCGTGCGCGATATGTTCGAGCAGGCGAAGAAGAATGCGCCGTGCATCGTCTTCATCGACGAAATCGACGCGGTCGGCCGTCATCGCGGCGCTGGCCTGGGCAACGGCAATGACGAGCGCGAGCAGACGCTGAACCAGCTGCTGGTCGAGATGGACGGTTTCGAGGCGAATGAGGGCATCATCATCGTCGCGGCGACCAACCGCCCTGACGTGCTGGACCCCGCGCTGCTGCGTCCGGGCCGCTTCGACCGTCAGGTGGTGGTGCCGCGCCCCGATATCGAGGGCCGCGAGAAGATCCTGGCTGTGCATATGAAGAAGGTGCCGCTGGCGCCGGACGTCAATCCGCGCACCATCGCGCGCGGCACGCCGGGCTTTTCGGGTGCTGATCTCGCCAACCTTGTCAACGAAGCGGCGCTGATGGCGGCGCGGCGGGGCAAGCGGCTGGTCGCGATGGACGAGTTCGAGGCCGCCAAGGACAAGGTCATGATGGGCAGCGAGCGCCGCTCCATGGTCATGACCGATGATGAGAAGAAGATGACCGCCTATCATGAGGCGGGCCATGCCATCGTCGCGGTCCATGAACCGGCGTCCGACCCGATCCACAAGGCGACGATCATCCCGCGCGGCCGCGCGCTGGGCATGGTGATGCGTCTGCCGGAGCGGGACAGCTACAGCTATCACCGCGACAAGATGCATGCGAACCTGGCCGTCGCCATGGGCGGGCGCGTGGCCGAAGAGATCATCTTCGGGCATGACAAGGTATCGTCGGGCGCTTCGGGTGACATCCAATATGCGACCAAGCTGGCGCGCGACATGGTGACCCAGTGGGGTATGTCGGACAAGCTGGGCCCGCTGCAATATGAGGAGCAGCAGGGGGAAACCTTCCTCGGCTATTCCCAGAGCCAGCGCGTCCATATGTCGGACGAGACGGCCAAGGCCATCGACCACGAAATCCGCACGATCGTGGAAGGCGGCTATCAGCGCGCCAAGACGGTGCTGACGGAGCATGAGGACCAGCTCCATCTGCTCGCCAACGCGTTGCTGGAATATGAGACGCTGACCGGCGAGGAGATCAAGACGCTGCTCGACAAGGGTGAGATCACCCGCGACGACGGCACGACGATCAAGCCATCGGCGGTGCCGGCGGCTGGTTCCTCCATCCCCAAGACGCGCAAGCGCAAGGGGCCCTTTGGGGAACCTTCTCCGGCAGGGGCTTGAGGTTTAGCTGAATGGTGCAAAGGGGGCGTGGCCGGTGGCTGCGCCCTTTTTGATTCACGCGGAGGCGCGGAGACGCGGAGAGATGACGGCGGAGAGGTCGTGCCGTGGCGTTGGCGGCCGCTGCCGGGTCACAGGTCATCCGTTCGGGGTGAGCTTTTCGAAGCCCTTCCTTTTTTGATCAAAATGATGGCCCGCCGGAGCCAGGATTGAAATGTTCAGCCCGGCAGGCTGGATACCCCCATTCTCCGCGCCTCCGCGTGATTTTTTCGCGCAGAGGCGCAGAGAGCGCAGAGGGTTTGAGGGGCTGCGCCGCTTTTGAGCGGGGAGGAAGGCTTCTGCGTCCTCTGCGCCTCTGCGCGTAAAATTACATCCACAGCGGCTTTTCGCGCTTGCGCAACAAAATGCCCGCTAAGGTCTGGCTGTTTTGCTGGTTAATGGTTACATGGGCCGCCACGAATCCCCCCGGCCTTCGCCAAGGCCCGTAGCAGAAAGTGGCTTTCACATGGATATCCGCCTCGGCCTCACCTTTGACGACGTGCTGTTGCAGCCCGCCGAGTCCGATGTGCTGCCGAGCCAGGCCGACACCAGCACCCATGTGACCAAGCAGATCAAGCTCAACATCCCGATCCTCTCCTCCGCCATGGATACGGTGACCGAAGCCGACATGGCGATCGTCATGGCGCAACTGGGCGGGATCGGCGTCCTGCACCGCAACCTGTCGATCGAGGAGCAGGCGGCGGCGGTGCGGGCGGTCAAGCGGTTCGAAAGCGGCATGGTGGTGAACCCGATCACCATCACCCCCCGCGCCACGCTGGCGGATGCGCAGATGCTGATGGAGCGGCACCGGATCAGCGGCATCCCGGTCGTCGAGGACAGCGGCAAGCTGGTCGGCATCCTCACGCATCGCGACGTGCGCTTCGCCGAAAATCCGCAGCAGCCCGTCAGCGAATTGATGACCAGGGACAATCTGGCGACGGTGAAGGCGGGCGTGGGCCAGGATGAGGCGATGCGCCTGCTGCACCAGCGCCGGATCGAAAAGCTGCTGGTCGTGGACGATGATTATCATTGCGTCGGCCTGATCACCGTCAAGGATATCGAGAAGGCGGTCACCTATCCTCAGGCGACCAAGGACGCGTCGGGCCGCCTGCGCGTCGCCGCCGCGACGACGGTCGGCGACAAGGGGCTGGAGCGCAGCGAGGCGCTGATCGACGCCGAATGCGACCTGATCGTCATCGACACCGCGCATGGGCACAGCAAGCAGGTGGCCGTCGCGGTCGAGGCGGTGAAGCGGCTGTCCAACCATGTTCAGGTCGTGGCGGGCAATGTCGCCACCGCCGAAGCGACCAAGGCGCTGATCGGCGCTGGCGCGGACTGCGTGAAGGTGGGCATCGGCCCCGGTTCCATCTGCACCACGCGCGTGGTCGCGGGCGTGGGCGTGCCGCAGCTGACCGCCGTCATGGATTCGGCCAATGAAGCGGCGAAGCAGGGCATTCCGGTGATCGCCGATGGCGGCCTGCGCACGTCGGGCGACGTGGCCAAGGCTCTGGCAGCGGGCGCGGGATGCGTCATGGTGGGGTCGCTGCTGGCGGGCACGGCCGAAGCGCCGGGCGAAACCTTCCTCTATCAGGGCCGCGCCTATAAGAGCTATCGCGGCATGGGCAGCGTCGGCGCCATGGCGCGCGGGTCGGCGGACCGCTATTTCCAGGCGGACATCAAGGACCAGATGAAGCTGGTGCCCGAAGGCATTGAAGGCCAGGTGCCGTTCAAGGGCCCCGCCAAGGACGTGATCCATCAGTTGGTCGGCGGCGTGAAGGCGGCCATGGGCTATACCGGAAGCCGCACGATCAAGGACCTCCAGGAGCGCGCCCGCTTCGTGCAGATCACCAATGCGGGATTGTCCGAAAGCCACGTTCATGACGTGACGATCACGCGGGAAGCGCCCAACTATCCCACGCGCTGACATCTTCATTCCTCTCCCGCACGCGGATGAGGTCAGGGGTGGGCGCGAGCGAAGCGGGCCTTACTGCTCTCCGCCCAAAGCGCCGCTGGCGTGGCAGACACCCCCGGCCCCTCTCTGCCGTGGGAGGGGGAGTAGTATATGACCCCATCTGCCCGCATTCAGGCTGCGATCGAACTGCTCGACGCCATCATCGCGTCGGCGCGGGATGGTGGACCGGCGGCGGACACGCTGATCGCGCGCTATTTCAAGGAGCGCCGCTATGCGGGATCGCGCGACCGGCGGGCGGTGCGCGATCATGTCTATGATGCGGTGCGCCGCGCGGCGGAACGGCCTTCATCAGGGCGCGCCGCGATGGTGGGGCTGGCGCGGGAGCGGGGCGATCTGGCCGCCCTGTTCGACGGGTCCGCTCATGGGCCAGCGCCGATCGACGCGCGGGAGGCGGGGGCAGAGGCAGGCGATGTGCCGCAATGGTTGCAGCCGCTGCTGGCCGAACCTGCCGAGCAGCAGGCCCTGCTTGGCCGCGCGCCGGTCGACCTGCGCGTCAATCGGTTGAAGGCCGCGCGGCAGGAGGTCGCGCCCCTGTTGCCCGAAGCCGTGCCGGTCGACGGGCTGGACGACGCGCTTCGCCTGCCTGAGGGCTGGCCCGTCGAGCAGAGCGACGCCTGGAAACAGGGTCTGGTGGAAGTGCAGGATGCCGGAAGCCAGTTGATTTCCACCGCGTGCGGAGCGGGGCCGGGGATGACGGTCGTCGATCTCTGCGCGGGCGCGGGGGGCAAGACGCTGGCGCTGGCGAGCGCGATGGGGAGCCAGGGCACATTGATCGCGGCGGACACCATCCGGTCGCGTCTCGCCCGGCTGGAGCCGCGGGCCGTGCGGGCCGGGGCGACCTTCATCCAGACATTGCTGCTGGATCAGGGGCATGAGGAAAGGGCGGTGCGCGATCTGCACGGAAGGGCCGATGCCGTGCTGGTCGATGCGCCCTGTTCGGGCACCGGCACCTGGCGGCGCAATCCTGAGGCGCGCTGGCGGCTTACCCCCGCCAGGCTTGACCGGCTGGCGCAGGAGCAGGCGCGGATACTCGACTTTGCCGCGCCGCTGGTGGCTCCGGGCGGCGCGCTCGTTTATGCCACTTGTGCGCTGACGGACAGGGAAGGGCGCGATCAGGTGGACAGTTTCCTGGAACGCCATGATGGCTGGACGCCTGAGCCCGTCATGACGCCGATGGGACGGGCGCATGGGCACGGCATCCTGCTGACGCCGGGGCATGATGCGACGGACGGCTTTTATTTCGCCCGGCTGCGGCGGACGGGCTGAAAGAGACCATGGACAAGCCCCGGCAAAATGGCGACACTTGGGCGGAATCATCGCCTGAAACATGGCTGGAGTTGTGCATGCGTTTTACCCCCGCCTCGATCGCCCTTGCCGCTTTGCTGACCACCGTGTCGAGCGCGGGCCTTTCCCAGCGCCCCGACGCGCAGATTTCGGCCCTGTCGGTCGAATGGCAGCATGCGGGCACGGCGGCGCGCAAGGCAGGTAATTATCAGGCAGCGACCGATGCGCTGGAAACCGCGCTGGCGGTCGATCCGCGCAACCGCAGCGCCTATATAGAACTGGCGCAGGTGGCGCGGGCGCAAGGATTGCAGGGCAAGGCCATCCGCCTTTATCGTGAAGCGCTGCTGCTCGATCCGACCGATGTCGGCGCGCTGGTGGGCCAGGGCGAGGCGATGGTCGAAAAGGGCGCGATCGCCAAGGCCAAGGAAAATCTGGCCCAGGCGCAAAGCGTCTGCAAGACCGACTGCGCGGTGGTCGGAAAGCTGGCCGCCGCGATCGAGAAAGGCCCGCCCGCGACCGTGCTGAGCGCCAAGGACGGGGTGGCGGTGCCCAAGGCAGTGGCGACAGAAACGCCCTGAGCCAAGCTACCTGCCGCGCCGCCCATGGTGCCAGCCGGTTCGGCGGAGTTGGCGGCGCATCATGGGCAACACCGCATGTTCGATATTCGGCAGGACGATCTTAGCAGTGACGGGACGCGCGAACTGCTGGCGCTGCATCTTGCGGATATGCACGCCAGTTCGCCGCCAGGCAGTGTGTTTGCCCTAGACCTGCCGGCTTTGAAAAATCCTGCGGTCACGGTCTGGACGGCTTGGCACGGCGATTACATTGCGGCGGTCGGCGCCTTGAAGATTTTGGAAGAGGGCTTGGCCGAGATCAAATCCATGCGCACGCATCCGCATTTTCTGCGAAGAGGCGCTGGAGCGGCGATCCTGGAGACCATTATCGCTGCCGCAGTTGCGCGTGGCATCCGGCGGCTGAGCCTGGAAACGGGCAGCGGGGCGGCATTCGAACCGGCTCTGGCGCTATATCGGCGGCGGGGCTTCAGAAATGGGGCCGCTTTCGGCAGCTATGAGAAAAGCGCGTTCAACCAGTTTCTGCATCTTGACCTTGCGGAGTGAGGGGACTGGTTGAGTCAGATGCTGAAGGGCAAGGTTTGAAGGGTTATAGACCGAACGGTGCAGGGCGAGCCCGGTCTGTAGCTAAACCCGGTCCATAAGGCGCGCCACTTCGACATATTCGTCGACGCTGACGGTTTCGGCGCGGCGTTGCGGGTCGATGCCTGCTGCTTCCAGCGCTTCCAGAGCGCCGGGCAGGCCCTTGAGGCTTTGGCGCAGCATCTTGCGGCGCTGGCCGAAGGCGGCGGCGGTGAGGCGTTCGAGCGTCTTGAGTTGCACCCCTTGCGGCGCTGCCTTGGGCGTGATGTGGACAACCGCCGACATGACCTTGGGCGGCGGGGTGAAGGCGCTGCGGTGCACCTTCATGGCGATGCGCGCGTCGCTGCGCCATTGGCCAAGCACGGCGAGGCGGCCATAATGATCGCTGTCTGGTCTGGCGACGATCCTTTCGGCCACTTCCATCTGGAACATCAGCGTGAGCGACGACCACCAGGGAAGCGGCTCCCATGCCGCCGACAGCCAGCCGACAAGCAGCGCCGTACCGACATTATAGGGAAGGTTGGCGATGATGTGCGCGCCGTCGCCAGCTTCGGCGCGGGCATCGACCTGCATGGCGTCGCCGGAAATGACGCGCAATTGGGCGGGAAAGGCTTCGGCAAGTTCGGCCAGCGCGGGCAGGCAGCGGGCATCGCGCTCGACCGCGACGAGCCGGGCTCCGGCGCGCAAGATCGCGCGGGTAAGGCCGCCCGGCCCAGGTCCGACTTCGAACGCGGGGGCATCCTTGAGCGGTCCCGGAATGGCGGCGATGCGGTCGAGCAACTGTTCATCGAGCAGGAAATTCTGGCCCAGCGCCTTGCTCGCCTGAAGCCTGTGCGCGGCGATCACATCGCGCAGCGGCGGCAATGCCGGCCGCGTGTCAGCAGCCATGGGTCAGGCGTGCGCGCGCGGCTTCGGCGGCCATCTTGAGCGCCGCCATCATCGCGCCGGGATTGGCGCTGTCGGTTCCGGCGATGCCGAACGCCGTGCCATGATCGGGCGAGGTGCGCACGATCGGCAGGCCGAGGGTGATGTTGACGCCTTCATCGAAATGCAGCGTCTTGAGCGGGATCAGCGCCTGGTCATGATACATGCACAGCACCGCATCATAGGTTTCGCGGGCGCGGCTGTGGAATAGGCCGTCAGCCGCCAGCGGGCCGCGAATATTCATGCCCTCCGCCTGCAACGCCTCGATCGCGGGGCCGATAATTTCGATTTCCTCGCGGCCGAGCGCGCCGCCTTCGCCCGCATGGGGGTTGAGCCCGGCCACCGCGATCCGGGGGCGGGGAATGCCGAAATTGCGTTGCAGGCCTTTTACGGTCGTGACCGCGCGCGCGCGGATCAGGTCGGCGGTCAGGACGGACGGCACATCGGCAAGGGGGATGTGGATCGTCACCGGCACCACCTTGAGCGACGGTCCCGCCAGCATCATCACGGCGTTATGGGGCGCGACGCCGCAGCGTTCGGCGACGAATTCCGTCTGGCCGGGATGGGTGAAGCCGACGCCGTACAGCTGCTCCTTGCCGACCGGCGCAGTGACGATGCCCGCGGCCGATCCGGTCCTGGCAAGGCCGACCGCTACTTCCAGCGCCTGAAAGGCCGTGCGGGCCCCGTCGATGCTGGGGGTTCCCGGCACGACCGGACCTGCGTCGGCGACCTGAAGGCATGGCAGCGCGCGGTTGAAGACCGATGCGGCTTCCTCTGGCGCGGCGATCTGCTCTACCGGCCCCAGCCATACCGCGCGCAGAGACGCCATGTCCCCCACCGCGAAGAAGGCGGGAAGACCGCGTGCTTCGCGCATGACCCAGCTTTTCGCGACGATTTCCGGCCCGATGCCCGCCGGGTCGCCCAGCGGAACGGCGAAGGGCGCAAGCTGCGGCCGGTCCGCCGCAGGATCAGTTATAGTCGATGACGGCATCGCGGCGGAGATCTCGCAGGTAGATGCGCGCGCGCTTGTTGACCCGTTCTTCCTCAAGCTGCGCCATGATCTGCGCGGGATTGGGCGCGGCCGCCGAAGCCGCATCGTCGCGGCCGCAGACCACCAGCACGCGCACGCCATCGCTGATCGAACCGAAAGGCGGCGTCGCTTCGCCCACTTGCAGGCCGAGCAGGATGTCCTGCAACTGCGGCGGCAGGTCGCGCACCTTCACATTGTCATTGTCGACGACATCAGCGCCGATCTTCGCGCCAAGGTCATTGGCCTGGCCACAGCCCTTGATCGCCTTCACCTGCGCGGCGAAGCTGGCGGCCCTGGCGCTGGCCTGTTCCTTGGTCGTGCCCGCTGGAAAGTTGACCGACAATTGCTTGAGGCTGAGCAGGGCATCGCGCGGATCGGCGGTCAGCACCTTGCGCTTGTCCATGACGTAGATGACCGACACGCCGCCCGGAACGCTGATGGGACCGGCGATCTGGCCGACCTGCATTTCGCCCGCCGCCTTCGCCAGTTCGTCGGGAAGCTGGGCAGGGCGCACCCAGCCAAGGTCGCCGCCGACCGCCGCCGTGGACGCTTCGGAAAATTGCCGGGCATAGGCCGCGAAGCTGCCGCCCTGCTTGATCTGTTCGATGATGTTGCGCGCGTTGGCGACGATCTGCTGCTGATTTTCAGGGGTCGCGGACAGATAGATTTCGCCGATGCGATATTCGTCGCTGCCCTTGGCCGCGTTCATCCGGTCGATGACGGACTTTACCTCATCCTCCGACACGTTGACGAAGGGCTGGATGTTGCGGCGGAGCAGGCGGCTCCAGGCGAGTTCGCCTTCAATCTGGCGCCTGATGCTGGCGGGAGAGCTGCCCTGCTTACGCAGATACTCGTCAAACTGTGCGGGCGACTGGCGGAAATTGGCGGCCACGCGCTCATAGCTCTGGTCGATTTCCGCCTTGTCGATGCGGATGTCGTTGGCGGCAGCTTCCTGAATCTGGAGCGTTTCGTCGATCAGGTTGCGCAGCACCTGGACGCGCAGCCGCTCCTTTTCCTCCGGCGCGACCTTGCCGCCATTGGCGGCGACGATCAGGGCAAGCCGCTGATCGACGTCGGTGCCGGTGATGATGCGGCCGTTGACGATCGCCGTGGCCTTGCGGACATTGGGGTCGCTCTTGCCGAAGACGGTGACATCCTTGGGCAGGTTCAACTGCTGCGAGGCGACGCCGTCATCGTCGTCCACGGTCTGCGCGGACAGGGGCGATACGGTTGCGCCTGCCAGCAGGGAGGACAGTATAAGGGCATGCATGCCCGCGCGCAGGGAATGGCGAAGGCGGGCAGACGGGGAAACGACTGGGTGCATCGTCGACAAAACTCTCCAATACGGTCCGGCGCGTGATGCGCCGGTCCGCCTTAACCGGTCCTGAGCGGAGGGCGGGAAGGATGATCCTTATATACCGATATTCCGAAAAGCCAGCCGTAGTTGGTAGCTGTTGCCCTTTCGCGCGTCACCGGCGGCCTGATAGTCGCGCCGCCATGTCAGCCCCAGCGTCAGGCAGTCATCCTCATAGGTGATGCCGAGGCGGTGGCGCACGGGTTCATATCCGTCCGCGACGCTCAGCGGGTCTTCCTTCGCATCGGTGAGGTCGATGACGGTCGATCCGTAAAGCGACCAGAAACGCGCGAACTGGACCCGGCCGCCCAGGCGCAATTCCTCGCGGTCCTGCAAATCCTCCAGGCCCGTTGCGGCGTTGCGGTTGAGCCGCAGATAGCCGACGAGCGCATAGGTCTTGCGCGTGCCGATGGTCGCGTCGATCTCATTACGGCGGACCGAGAGGCCGTCCTTGTCCAGGCGGAAGCGGTGGATGAGGCTGATGAAATCCTTGTAGCGGACGGTCGTGCGGCCGACCACGTCCGACATGCGGTCGGAAAGGCCGGTGCCGTCCGGCAGGATGCTTTCGCGATTGTTCAGGCGATAGCTTTGCCCAAGCACGCTTTCGAGCGAGAAGCCGGGCAGCGACAGGCTATATTCCAGGCCATAGGTGATGCGGGTCGAATCTTCGAACCGGTCATAGCCCGCGAAGCGATTGAGCGCGAAAAGGTTGCTGTCCTCCAGGTCGATGGCGCGCGCATCCTCATTGGGCACGGACAGGTTGGCAAGGCGCGGGGCGGCGACGATCTGAACGCGCGGCGCGATGCGTTGCACCCCGCCAAAGGCTTCGCCCATGAAGGGCCAGCGCACATCGACCGCCGCCGCGGCGATGCCGCGCGCTTGCCAGCCGGGATCACCGGCATAGAGCGGGATGGTGTTCAGTCCCCTGTCGCTGCTGTGATAGATGTCGCCGCGCAGATAGGTGGTGAAGGTGACTTCCTGTCCCATGCCGGTCAGCTTGCGCAGGTTCCATTCGAATGCGGCGAAGGCGCGCTGCGTGTCCTGCCCATGGGTGCGGGTGATGGCGAGGCTGTTCGCCTGCAACTGGATGCGCCCGCCCAGCAGCGGGTCGGTCATGCGCAGACGGTAATCGATGGCGGGCAGGGCGATCGGGGTCTGCCCCTGCGAATCCCCCAGGCGCAGCGTCTGGACGGCCCATCCGGCGATGGAGAAATAGCTGTTCTGCCCGATCCGCTGCGCCCCAAGGGTCGAACGCAGCCGGTCGTCGCGGTTGATGTCATAGCGGCGCAGGAAGGTGCGGTCGCTGACCACCCGGATCGACCCGTTGACGCTCCATTCCGGGGTTAGCTGCATGCCGCCGCTGGCGTCCAGATAACCGCGGAAATCCTTCTGCGACTCATCGGATACCGTGGCGTTGGGCAGCGAGCTGCTGGCGTCCTGGCGGCTGGCATGGGTGGCATAGCCGGTGATCTGGTATGCGCCGCGATCCCAGCGATGGCGGAAATTCGCCTCCAGCATCGGCAGCGTGCCGGAATAGACGTGCGGCGTGATGGTCAGGTCGCGATTGGGCGCGAGCTTCAAATAATAAGGAAGCGCGACCTCCACGCCGTTGGTGCGATCATAACGGATGTTGGGCACCAGCAGGCCGTTGCCGCCCTCGCCGCCCACCGGATGCGAAAAGCCGGGCAGCGGGATCAGCGGCAGGCCGAATATCTCTATATTGGCGTTGGTGTACCGGACCCGCGCCTGCACCGGATCATAGACGACCCTCACCGCCTTGATCTGCCATGTCGGTTCCTTGGGGCAGCCGTCCGAATCCTCCACCGCGCATCCGGTATAGGCGGCCTTGTGCAGCGTATAGACGCCGTTCGCCCGCTCACCGCGCGCCGCCGCCAGCCGCCCGCCGGATTCCAGCACCAGCAGCATATTGTCGACCACGCCGTCCTTCAGCGTGTCGGTGACTTCGAAACGGTCGCCATAGGCGATGTTGCCTTCCGGGTCGGTGACCGAGACATTGCCCTGCGCCTCGACCTTTCCGGTGGTGCGGTTCCAGACCACCGCGTCGGCGCGCAACCGGTTGCCTTCGCGCAGCAACTGCACATTGCCGCTGGCGGTCACGACCTCGCTATTGCTGTCATAGTCCAGCCGGTCGGCGGCAAAGCCGATCTGATCATCGCTTTGCGGCACAGGCGCGTCGGGCGCGCTGACCGGCACCGGCGGCGCGTTCAGTTCCTGCGCCGCGCCGTGCTGGGCACAGGCAAGGCACGCCAAGGCCGCGCCTGTAGCCAGCGCCAGTCTGGAACGTTGGAGAAAGGTAAAATCGTGCAAGGGGATCGTGCCTCTTCAGGGGCGCTTCTTTGCCCGCCTATCGCACTGCTTTGCTCAGGCCGCAATCTTTCGTCATGCTTCTTTTGCAGGAAATCGGGCGAACGGCTTTGCCAGACGGTGCAAGCGCCATTATCTGACGCAGACAGATTTGAGCTTCACGACCGACAGAAAAGAAGGACCCCAGATGGAAATCGCGTTCAGCCCGCAGCGTCCAGACGCAGACACCCTGGTCCTGGCCGTGCCGAAGGGCCGCCTTGACGGCCTGCCGCTCGCCGCCGCCACGACGCTGTCGGCAGGGGCAACGGCGGCGCGCTTCACGGGCGAGGCCGGGTCGAGCTTCGAAAGCTTCGCGGAAGAAGGCGGCAAGGTCGTCCGCATCGTGCTGCTGGGCACCGGCGGCGGCGGCGAGGGCGATTATGAAAAGGCGGGCGGCGCGCTGGCCGCGCGGCTGCTGACCAGCGGGGCCGTCCATGCGGCGGTGGAATTTCCCGGCGGCGTCAGCGGCGAGGATGCGGCGCGCCTTGCCTTTGGCGCCCTGCTGCGCAGCTGGCGCATCGACACCTATCGCACGCGGCAGAGCGAAAAGGCGAAGCCGACGCTGGCCACGGTGACGCTGGTTGGATCGGACGGCGCGGCGGCATGGGAAAAGCTGTCGGCGGTGGCGGACGGCGTCGCCTTCACGCGCGAGCTTGTTTCCGAACCGGCCAATATCCTTTACCCCGAAAGCTTCGTCGAACGCTGCCGCCATCTGGAACAGCTTGGCGTCAAGATCACCGTCCTCGATAAGGCGGCGATGGCTGAACTGGGCATGGGCGCCCTGCTGGGCGTGGCGCAGGGTTCGGTGCGCGAGCCGCGCCTGATCGCGATGGAATGGGACGGCACCGGCGGCGCTGCGGACAAGCCGGTGGTCTTCGTCGGCAAGGGCGTCACCTTCGACACGGGCGGCATATCCTTGAAGCCCGGCGCTGGCATGGAAGACATGAAGTGGGACATGGGGGGCGCGGGCGCGGTCGCCGGAGCGATGAAGGCGCTGGCGGGGCGCAAGGCGAAGGCGCGCGTCGTCGGCATCTGCGGCCTCGTCGAAAACATGCCGGACGGCAATGCGCAGCGGCCGGGCGACATCGTCACGTCCATGTCGGGCCAGACGATCGAGGTCATCAATACCGACGCGGAAGGGCGGCTGGTGCTATGCGACGTCATCACCTGGGCGCAGAAGACCTATGCGCCGGAGGTCATCATCGACCTTGCGACGCTGACCGGCGCGATGATCGTGGCGCTGGGTGATCAATATGCGGGCCTGTTCGCCAATGACGATGGCCTTGCCGATGACCTGATCGCGGCGGGGAAGGCGGCGGGCGACCAGCTGTGGCGCTTCCCGCTGTCCGACGCCTATAACAAGCTGATCGACAGCCCGATCGCCGACATGAAGAATATGGGCGCCCGCTATGCGGGGTCGATCACCGCCGCCCAGTTCATCAAGCGCTTCGTCGATGATGGCGTGAAATGGGCGCATCTGGACATTGCAGGCATGGTGTGGGCGGACAAGCCCGGAGCGACATGGGACAAGGGCGCGACGGGCTATGGCGTGCGCCTGATCGATCGCCTGGTGGCGGACAGGTTCGAGCGGTAAGGGGCGGACTGACGGGATCGTGCGGCAGGACCGGATTCCTGCCGTCGCAGGAACGATTGCCCCCCTCAGACAGGTGAAAGATGCAGGTCGACTTCTATCAGTTGAGCCGTGATCCGGTGGATCAGGTGCTGCCCGCCATCGCGGCGCGCGTCCTGAGCCTTGGCGAGCGGCTGCTGGTGGTGGCGGCGGATGACGCGCAGCTTGGCCGCATCTCCACTGGCCTGTGGGAAGGGCCGCCGGAAAGCTTCCTGGCGCATGGACGGGCGGGCGAGGGGGCGGAGTCGATCCAGCCGGTGCTGCTGTCGCAGGATTGCGATGCCGCCAATGGCGCGCGCCATGTCGCTATCGCGGATGGCCTGTGGCGGGACGAGGCGCTGAATTTCGAGCGCGCCTTCTACTTCTTCGATGCGGCGAGCGTGGACGGCGCGCGGGAAAGCTGGCGCGCTTTGTCCAGGCGGGACGGGGTAATGCCCCGTTTCTGGCGGCAGGACGGGCGCAAATGGGTGCAAGGACCCTGATATACGCGGCCGGATAACGCCCCTTGCGGCGGCGGAGCGCCCGGTCTAAAGGCGCGCCATTCTCTTTCCAAACAATTCGGAGCTTTTGAGCCTCATGGCCGTCACCCGCACCTTTTCGATCATCAAGCCCGACGCGACCCGTCGCAACCTGACGGGCGCCGTGACCAAGAAGCTGGAGGAAGCGGGCCTGCGTGTCGTCGCATCCAAGCGCATCCGCATGAGCCGCGAGCAGGCCGAAGGCTTTTACGCCGTTCACAAGGACCGCCCCTTCTTCGCCGATCTGGTCGCCTTCATGATTTCGGGCCCGGTCGTCGTGCAGGTGCTGGAAGGCGAAGACGCCGTGAAGCGCAACCGCGACATCATGGGCGCGACCAACCCCGCCAATGCCGATGAAGGCACGATCCGCAAGGAATATGCCGAATCGATCGAAGCCAACTCGGTCCATGGTTCGGACAGCGAGGAAAATGCCGCGATCGAGATCGCCTATTTCTTCAAGCCGGAAGAAATCGTCGGCTGATCCGTCAGCCGATGGGATGAAGAGGGCCGGGGCGAATGCCTTCCGGCCCTTTTTCTTTTGGCTTCCTGAAATCCCCCCTTGCCATGAATGGGGAGGATTGAAGGGGCTATCCCAGTTGCGGCGGGGCTTCGAAGCGGTCGATGACCCATTCTTCCGCCTGCGCGCCGCCGATCCATTCCTGCATCCAGGGATGGGCGATCACCGCCTGCATATAGGCCTGGGCAAAGCGCGCCACGGGAAGCTGATAGGTGATGAAGCGCGTCACCACCGGCGCGAACATCACATCGGCCGCGCCGAATTCGCCGAACAGAAATTCCCCCTGGCCGCCATAGCGTGCGCGGGCCTGCGCCCATAGTTGCATGATCCGGCCAAGGTCCTGCGCCACCGCTTCCGATGGCGGCACCGGGGAATATATCTGGCGGATGTTCATGCTGTGCTCGCGCCGAAGCGCGGCGAAGCTGGAATGCATTTCCGCCGCCATGGAGCGGGCCATGGCGCGCGCGGCCGGATCGGCGGGCCAGAACTTCTCGTCATCCGTCTTTTCATTGAGATATTCGATAATGGCCAGGCTGTCCCAGACGACGATGTCGTCGCCGTCCCACAGGATCGGCACCTTACCGGACGAAGGGGCGAATTCGTCCCCTTCGCGCCGCTTTTCCCAGGCTTCGTCATACAGAGGAACGACGACCTCCTCAAAGGGCAGGCCGCTGAGCTTGCACGCCAGCCAGCCGCGCAGCGACCAGCTCGAATAGGCCTTGTTGCCAATGAAAAGCTTCATCATCCGACCTCTTTAGACGGAGCCGGGAAGGGAAGTCGATAGCGGCATTGCGTTCGCGCGGTCAGCCGCGTTCCTACGGCGCCGCATCCAGGCTGCGGCTGACCAGAGGCGCGATCTTGCCGGTGATGACGTCCACGCCCGCGGGATTGGGATGGATCGAGTCCGGCTGCATGAAGCGGGGATTGCCGATCACGCCGTCAAGGAAGAAGGGATAGAGCGGGACGCCATAATCCCTGGCGAGCGCGGGATAGATCGCGTTGAACCGCCCGGCATAGTCCGCGCCCATGTTCGGCGCCGCGAGCATGCCCGTCAGCATCACCGGCACATTGCGCGCCTTCAATATATCCAGCATCGCGCGCAGGTTCTTCTCGCTCTGCGCCGGGTCCAGGCCGCGCAGCATGTCGTTGCCGCCCAGCCCCAGCAGCACCAGATCGGGCTTGCGGGGCAATCCGTCCAGGGTGAAGGCCAATCGCTGCAAGCCGCCCTGCGTCGTTTCCCCCGAAACCCCGGCGTTGCGCACCTCGACCGCATCGCCACGTGCCTTCAGGGCCTTTTCCAGCTCATGCGGGAAGCTTTCATTCTGGGCGACGCCATAGCCCGCATACAGGCTGTCGCCGAAAGCCAGGATCAGCTTTCGCTCGCTGGCGGGGGTGGTGCTGTTTTCCTGATGCGTGGCGGTGCTTGCGGCATTGTGGTTCGACGCCGGATCGCCAGAGCAGGCGGTGAGCAATTGCACAATCAGTGCAGCGGCCACATATGTTGGCCAACGTCGCGCCATCAGGATTTCCTTCATTCATGCACGGTTCGTCCGATCCCACCCATATCGCCATCCAGGCGCGCAATGTCACCCTGTCGTTGGGCGGGACCGGAATATTGAAGGGCATCGACCTTTCGATCCTGCGCGGCGAGAGCGTTGCCATCCTGGGACGATCCGGGTCGGGCAAGTCGTCGCTGATGGCGATCCTGTCGGGGCTGGAGCGCGCGACGGGGGGAGAGGTGCGGGTCGCGGGGGTAGATTATGGCCCGCTGGACGAGGATGGGCTCGCGCGGGCCCGGCGGGGGCGGATAGGCATCGTCCTGCAAAGCTTTCACCTGCTGCCGACCATGACGGCGATCGAGAATGTCGCCGTGCCGCTGGAGCTTGCGGGCAAGGGTGATGCGTTCGACCGCGCGGCTGCGGAACTGGAGGCTGTCGGCCTTGGCCACAGGCTGCATCATTATCCGGCGCAGCTGTCCGGCGGCGAGCAGCAGCGGGTCGCCATCGCCCGCGCCGTCGCGCCCGGCCCTGAGATATTGTTCGCCGACGAGCCGACCGGCAATCTGGACGGGGGAACGAGCGGCGCGATCATCGACCTGCTGTTCGCGCGGCAGGCCGCCAACGGCGCAACTCTGGTCATCATTACCCATGATCCCACGCTGGCGGAGCGGTGCGACCGCATTGTCGAGATGCGCGACGGCCTGATCCTGACCCAAGGCCGGTCATGAGCCGGGGGCTTGGCTGGCGGGGTTGCTGGCGGATCGCCCGGCGTGACCTGCATCGCGGGCTGCGAGGATTGCGCCTGCTGTTCATCTGCCTTTTCCTGGGCGTCGCGACATTGGCGACGATCGGCAATCTGACCGCAGCGATCACGGGCGAGATCGCCAGCAAGGGGCAGTTGCTGCTGGGCGGCGACGTTGAAGTGGCCATGTCGCAGCGTGAAGCAAGCGCGGCGGAAAAGCAGGCCTTCCGCCGCGCCGGGCACCTTAGCGAAACCATCCGGCTCCGCGCCATGGCGCAACGGCCGGGCCAGGGCAGCGGCGGCGGCCCTGCGGCGGTGCTGACGGAATTGAAGGGCGTCGATCGACCTTATCCCCTCTACGGCACATTGATGTTGCGTGCGGGTCCGGCCGGGGCGCTCAAGGCCGGTGAACTGGTCATCGGACAGGCGCTGGCTGACCGGCTCGCCGTCCGGCCGGGCCAGTATCTGCGCTATGGCAGCGCTGATTTCCGCATCCGCGACATCATCGTGGATGAGCCCGACCGCGTGGGCGAAGGCTTTACCCTGGGGCCGGTGGCGATCACGTCGCTGGAAGGGCTGCGGCGCACGGGCCTGCTCCAGCCCGGAAGCCTTTATGAAAGCAAATATCGCATCCGGCTATCGCCCGGCACGGACGCCCGCGCCACGGGCGAGGCATTGAAGCGGGCTTTTCCGGCGGCCGGGCTGGAGATCAAGGACCGCGATCGCGCGGCGCCGGGGACGAGCCGCTTTTTCGAGCGGATGGGCCAGTTCCTCTCGCTCATCGGGCTCAGCGCCCTTGCCATTGCCGGGATCGGCGTGGGCAACGGCGTCACTTCCTATCTTGCGATGAAGCGCGACGGCATCGCGACGCTCAAGATATTGGGGGCGTCGTCGAGCGACATCACGCGCATCTACCTGATGCAGATCGGCGTGATCGCGCTGCTGGCGACAGGCTGCGGCCTGCTGGTGGGGGCGGGTCTTCCTGCGCTGCTGCTGATGGCGGTTGGCGGCCTGCTTCCCGTACAGCCTTCCTTCGCCTTGTCTCCCTGGCCGTTCCTTGTCAGCGCTGCCTATGGGCTGCTGGTCGCCTTCATCTTCATCATGCCGCCGCTGGCGCGTGCGCGGACGCTGCCTGCCGCGGCGCTGTTCCGGGAAACGGTCGACCGGCGGCGCGGGATGGACAGGGCGAGCACGATCGCCGTCGGGGTCGCGGCTCTGGCGGCGGTCATGCTCGCCCTTGGCACCGCGCGCGAGCCGCTATTCGCCGCATCGGTGCTGGGCGCTATCGGCGCGGCGCTGGCGATATTGCTGGGCATCGGCCTGATCGTCAGAAGGATCGCGCGGCGGATGCGCAGGCCCCGGACGCCGCTTCTGCGCCTCGCCATCGCCAACCTGCATCGCCCCGGCGCGCAGACGAGCGCGCTGGTGGTCGCGCTGGGGCTGGGCCTCACCCTCTTCGTCACGCTGGCGGCCATCCAGTCGAGCCTCAGCGCCGAAATCCGCAACACCGTTCCCCGCACGGCGCCGGACCAGTTCGTGCTCGACATCCCTGTCGATCAGAGGCCATCATTCCAGAATCTGGTCGCGCGTCATGCGCCGGGCGCGGAGGTCAACATCGTGCCCACGCTGCGCGGCACCATCATCGCCTATGGCGCGACGCGGGTCGCGGACCTGGAAGAATTGCCCAAGGATGCGTGGTTCCTGCGCGGTGAGCGGGGCGTCACCTACAGCGACAGCCTGCCTGAAGGGTCCGACCTGGTGGAGGGGCAATGGTGGCCGCGCGACTATAGCGGGCCGCCGCTCGTGTCGCTCGACCGGGAGGCGGCGAAAGTCATGGGCGTCGGCGTCGGCGACCGTCTGCTGGTATCAGTCCTGGGGCGCGAGATTGAAGCGCGCATCGCGTCGCTGCGGCAGGTGAATTGGGAGACGATGGGCTTCAACTATATCATGGTCTTCTCCCCCAACAGCCTGCGCGGCGCGCCCCACAGCCTGGCGGCGACGATCACCGCCGGGGCATCCAAGCCTTCGGAAGCAGGGCTGACCCGCGCCTTGCTCTCCGCCTTTCCGTCCATCTCGATCATCGAGGTGGGGGAAGTGGTAGGGCAGGTCACGCTGCTGCTGGGCCAGATGGCGACGGCGATCATCCTGGCGGGATCGGTCGCGATCCTGGCGGGCATAGCCGTGCTGATCGGCGCGATCGCCGCATCACGGCAGACCCGCGCCTATGACAGCGTGATCCTGAAGACGCTGGGCGCGACGCGCTGGCAGATATTGGGCAGCCAGGCGATCGAATATGCGCTGCTGGCGGCGATCCTGGCCTTCGTGGCCCTGGCGCTGGGACTTGGAGCGGCGTGGTTCGTGATCGTGCGGATATTCGAATTCACCTGGTCGCCGGACTGGATGCTGGTGGCGGGCACGCTGACGGCGGGCGGGGTGCTGACCCTGGCCATCGGCCTGCTGGGATCGATCCCGCTCATGTCCGTCCGCCCCGCACGCGCGCTGCGGTCGCTTTAATCGGGGATTTTTGGAGGCCCGAGCCGGAATCGAACCGGCGTATACGGATTTGCAGTCCGCTGCGTCACCACTCCGCCATCGGGCCTCGCCAAGTGGGACGCCGCAAATGTGCGGCTTTCGCTGCAAAGTCAAGCATGGCTCTTGCCAGCGATCCCAAGATTCTCGCTCCGCGGCGTGGAAAGCCGCTTGGCGTTGCCTGCATGCTGATTTAGAGGTCCGGTAATGTCAGCGCTGTATTGCTTTCACAATACAGTTGTGCAATCGAGGAAATATCGTGACCGAGCAGAATTTTTCATCGATGCGGGCCGCCATGGTCGAAAGCCAGCTTCGCACCAGCGATGTCGATGACCAGCGGGTGATCGCGGTGATGGCGCGGGTGCCGCGTGAGGAATTCGTTCCGGCTGAACGGCGCTTCATGGCTTATGTCGATCGCGCCATTCCGCTGCCGGGCGGCCGGGCGCTCAACCCGCCGCTGGCGACGGGCCGTCTGCTCAAGGAAGCGCAGGTGGAGCCGGGCGATCGCGTGCTGCTGATCGGCGCGGCGACGGGCTACAGCGCGGCGCTGCTGAAAGCGCTTGGCGCGCAGGTGACCGCGGTGGAAGAGGCCGACGGACCGGAGCCTGCCGGATTTGACGGCACGCTGGTGCGTGGACCGCTCAGGGATGGCGCGCCGGAGGGTGCGCCTTATGATCTTCTGTTTATCGATGGCGCGGTGGAGGAAGTGCCTGCCGCGCTCGTTGAGCAGCTTGCCGATGGCGCGCGGGTCGTGACGGGCATCGTAGAGCGCGGCGTCACGCGCCTGTGCAGCGGCCGCGTCGTCGGAGAGACATTGGGGCTGGCCAGCCTCACGGACGTGGAAATGGTGGTCCTGCCAGGTTTCGCTGCGCCGAAAGGTTTCGTTTTTTAACAGGTCGGGGGATCATGACGGCAAGGCAGGTCTTTTTACGGCGCTCCGCCGCGACGCTTCTGCTGCTCGTGTCCTCCGCCATGCCGGCCGTTGCGGGCGCGGAAACGCTCCAGGGCGCGCTAGCAAAGGCCTACCGCTCCAACCCCACATTGACGGGCGCGCGGGCGCAGCAGCGCGCCAATGATGAGAATGTGCCGATCCGCAAGGCGGATGGACGCCCGAATATTGATGTCGATGCACAATATCAGGAGCAGGTGGTAAAGCCGACTCGCGCCTTTCTGGCTCCAGACCGGCAGGTTAATGGAACCGCCAACCTCAATGTGCCCATTTATCAGGGCGGAGCAGTGCGGAACGGGGTCAAGGCGGCGAAAGTGCGGGCGGAAGGGGGGCGAGCAGACCTGCGCGGCACGGAGGCATCGATATTCTCACAGGTTGTCGCCGCCTACATGGATGTCATTCGCGACAGCGCGATCGTGTCGCTCAACATGGCGAATGTGAACGTGCTGGAGGTGAACCTTCAAGCCACCAACGACCGGTTCGAGGTGGGTGACCTTACCCGGACCGATGTAGCGCAGTCGGAATCGCGGCTGGCGCTGGCCCGGTCCGATCTTCAATCGGCGGAAGCGAACCTGATCGCCAGCCGGGAAAATTACATAGCGCTGGTCGGAACGCCGCCGGATGATCTGCAACCGCCGCCGCCGCTGCCGGGTCTTCCCGCATCGCCACAGACGGCGGTGCAAGTGGCGTTGACCGATAATCCCGATATTCTGTCAGCAAAGAAACTGCGCGAAGCCGCTCGCTATGATGTGCGCGTTGCGAAAGCGGGCGTGCTTCCGACGCTGTCCGGCTTTGCACAGGGCAGCTATACCCATTTTCTGGGCACGCTTCATGATGCGCCTGACCAGAATGGCGTGGTCCCGCCCGACCCCTCTCAGGTCAATACCCAAGTCGTGGCGGGAGCGAGGCTGACAATTCCCCTGTATCAAGGCGGACGCCCGGCGGCGCAAGTGCGTCAGAGCCAGGCGCTGGAAGCGCAAGCGATCGAACGGGAAATCGAGGCCGAACGCAGCGTGATCGCGCAAACCCGGTCCGCCTATGCGAGCTGGCAGGCGTCGCTCCAGACGATCCAGTCCAGCCAGAAAGCGGTTGAGGCCGCTAACCTGTCGCTGGAAGGGGTGCGGGCGGAAAACTCGGTGGGTAGCCGCACCATCCTGGACATTCTGAACGCGGAGCAGGAGGCGTTGAACGCCAAGGTGGAACTCGTGTCCGCGCGCCGGAACGCCTATGTCGCGGGGTTCAGCCTGCTGGCGGCGATGGGCCATGCCGAAGCGGATGATCTGAGCTTCGACACGGGCGCGCTTTATGACCCGATCGTCAATTACAAGCGGGTCGATGGCAAATGGTTCGATTGGGATTTTGATCCCGCGCCGCAACCTCAGGCGACGCGAACCGTTGACACACCGGCACAAAATGCCAATGTGCCTGCTGGATTGGCGCAGCAACCTTAGGACGATTGGGGACAATTCGTGGGTGACATGAGCAAGGAACCCTCGATGGAGGACATCCTCTCGTCCATCAAGCGCATCATCGCGGAAGAGGGTGAGGAAGCCGCGCAGTCCATGTCCCGCCGCGGCCGGGCCGAGGCGAAGCAGGCTCCAGCCGAGCAGCCGATGCCCGAAGAAGTGCTGGAACTGACCGACGAGGTCCATGTGGAGGAGCCGATGCCCGCCCATAAAGCTCCGCCCGCCGATGCCGTGTCCGCCGCCGCGCCGCCGCCGCAGAAGGATGAGTCCATCCTGTCGGTCGAAAGCGAAGTCGCCGCGCGCCATTCGCTTTCCGCTCTGTCGTCCATGCTCGTCACGCCCAGGGATGGGGAAGACAATACGCTGGACGGGCTGGTCCGGTCGATGTTGAAACCGATGCTCAAGGAATGGCTCGACGCGCGCCTGCCTGCGCTGGTCGAGGACATGGTCGCCAAGGAAATCGCCCGCATCACGGCGCGCTGATATTTCGTGAATTTGTAACATCTTTTTCGCAGGCGATGCTATCATCGGGCGGAAGGGGTGTTCCATGAAATCGATTTTAGCTGGTGGCGGGCTGCTGATCCTGGCGGCTTGTCCTGCTTTCGCGCGCGAACCTGTAGGGCCGACGCCCCGGGCCAGCCCAGGCAGCTGGTTCAGCGACAAGGATTATCCCACATCCGAAAGCGCGAAGGGGTCGAGTGGGACGGCTGCCTTCAATCTGCTGGTTCAGGAAGATGGGGCGTCAAGGATTGCCGCATCGTGCAGAGCAGCGGCTCCCCTGCGCTGGATGCGACGACTTGCGCCCTGTCAAGGAAAGGGCCTCCTTCTATCCCGCGCGGGACGGGAAGGGCCGGAAGATCGAATCCATCTATTCCGGGCGTATCACATGGCGCCTGCCAGCGGGTTCGGTGGTCCCGTTTCCCGAACCCCAGACGCTGATCATCACGGTCGACATCAGTAGCGAGGGAGTGGTGGAAAAATGCAGCAGCGTCAAATCTGGAGAGTTTGAGGTGCCTGTCGACCCGTGCATGCGTTATCCGGTGGGGCTTAAGGGGCGCGTCTATGCGGGGCCGGACGGCAAGCCCGTAGCGGCGCGCTATATCGAGCGGATCACGCACGAAATACAATCGCGGTAGGACCGGGAACGGCGCTATTTGATCTTCCCGCCCTTGCCGCTAAAGCGCCTCCCATGACCGAACTGCCCAAGACCTTCGACCCCGCTGAAATCGAATCCCGCTGGTATGCCCATTGGGAGCAGAATGGGCTGTTTCGCCCGGAACGGCCGGACGCGGAACCCTTCACCATCGTGAACCCGCCGCCGAACGTCACGGGCAGCCTGCACATCGGCCATGCGCTCGACAATACGTTGCAGGATATCGTTATCCGGTACGAGCGGCTACGCGGCAAGGATGCCTTGTGGGTGGTCGGCACGGACCATGCGGGCATCGCGACGCAGATGGTGGTCGAGCGGCAGATGGAGGCGCGACAGGACAAGCGCACCAACTATACGCGTGAGCAGTTCATCGAGAAGGTGTGGGAGTGGAAGGCGGAAAGCGGCGGCGCGATCACGCGGCAGCTGCGGCGCCTGGGCTGCTCGATGGACTGGGCCAATGAGCGCTTCACCATGGATGAGGGCTTTTCGCGCGCCGTCATCAAGGTGTTCGTCGAACTGCACCGGCGGGGCCTGCTTTATCGCGACAAGCGGCTGGTGAACTGGGACCCGCGTTTCCGCTCAGCCATCTCCGATCTTGAGGTCGAAACGCAGGAAGTGAAGGGCGGCTTCTGGCATTTCCGCTATCCCCTGGCCGATGGCGTTCGCCTCGCCGATGGAGCGGACCATATCGTGGTCGCGACCACGCGGCCCGAAACCATGCTGGCGGACATGGCGGTCGCGGTGCATCCCGAAGACCCGCGCTACAAGGACGTCATCGGCAAGGACATCCTCCAGCCGATCACCGGCCGCCGCTTCAAGGTGATAGGCGACGAACATGCCGACCCCGAACTGGGATCGGGCGCGGTCAAGATCACGCCGGGGCATGACTTCAACGATTTCGAAGTGGGCAAGCGGGCGGGCTTCCGTCCGGCGGAAATGCTCAATATGTTCGATGCCGACGCCAATGTGATCCAGACGGCGGACGGGCTGATCCCTGAACGGTTCCTGGGCCTGCACCGCTTCCGGCGCGACGGCGTGGACGGCGCGCGCGAACTGGTCGTGGCGGAGATGAAGGCGCTCGGCCTGCTGGTGCCGCATGTGTCGAAGAACAAGGATGGCGAGGAAATCCTGTCCGACGCGGAGCCGCGCACCATCCAGACGCCCTTTGGCGACCGTTCGGGTGTGGTGATCGAACCCTGGCTGACCGATCAATGGTATGTCGATGCGGAGAAGCTGGCGGTCGCGCCGATGCAGGCGGTGCGCGACGGGCGGATCGAGATCGTGCCCAGGACGTGGGAAAAGACCTTCTTCAACTGGATGGAAAATATCCAGCCCTGGTGCGTGTCGCGCCAGCTTTGGTGGGGGCATCGGATCCCGGCCTGGTATGACGAGGATGGCAATCCTTATGTCGCGGAAAGCGAGGAAGAGGCGCAGGCACTCGCCGGTAACAAGAAGCTGACGCGCGATCCCGATGTGCTCGACACCTGGTTCTCCTCCGCTCTGTGGCCCTTCGGCACGCTGGGCTGGCCGGAAGAGAGCGACACGCTCAAGCGCCATTATCCCAATGACCTGCTGATCTCCGGCTTTGACATCCTGTTCTTCTGGGATGCGCGCATGGCGATGCAGGGGCTGGAGTTCATGGGCGATGTGCCGTGGCGCAAGCTCTACCTCCACGGTCTCGTGCGCGCGGCGGACGGGCAGAAAATGTCCAAGTCCAAGGGCAATGTCGTCGATCCGCTGGGGCTGATCGACAGGTTCGGCGCCGACGCGCTGCGTTTCTTCATGGCGGCGATGGAAAGCCAGGGCCGCGACGTGAAGATGGATGAGAAGCGGGTCGAGGGCTATCGCAACTTCGCGACCAAGCTGTGGAACGCGGCCCGTTTCCTGCAAGCCAACGGCGTCGCCGGATCGGCCACCCACGAAGCGCCGCATGCGCAGGCGCCGGTCAACCGCTGGATCGTCGCAGAGACCGTTGCGACGGTGCAGGCGATCGACACCGCCATGGCCGAATTGCGCTTCGATGCGGCGGCCAACGCCATTTATCATTTCGTCTGGGACCAGTTTTGCGACTGGTATATCGAACTCAGCAAGGGGCAGATGGACGAGGAAACCCGCGCTGTCGCGGGATGGGCGTTCGACCAGATTCTGGTCATGCTGCACCCTTTCATGCCGTTCATTACCGAAGAGTTATGGCATGCCATGGGCGAGCGGGACTGCGACCTGATCGTCGCGCGCTGGCCGCAGGCTCTCTATGCCGTGGACAGCGAGGCGCAGGCGGAGATCGATTGGCTGATCCGCCTGATCAGCGCCATGCGCACCGCGCGGACCGAACTCAACGTGCCCCCCGGCGCGAAGCTGCGGGTCGTGGTCAGCGACGCGTCGGACGAAACACGCCGCCGGATAGACCGGCAAGGCGCTGCGCTCGCGCGGCTTGGGCGGGTCGAAAGCCTGTCCTTCGGTGAGGAGGTCACTGGCGGCGCGGCGCAGATCGTCGTCGATGAAGCGACCTTCATCCTTCCGCTGGAAGGGGTGATCGATATCGCGGCTGAAAAGGCGCGGCTCGCCAAGGCGCTGGCTGCTGCTGAAAAGGAGCGGGATGCGCTGGGCGGCCGCTTGTCGAACCCGGCTTTCGTGGAGAAGGCCAAGCCCGAAGCCGTCGCCAAGGCGCGCGAGGACCATGCGGAAAAGACGGCGGAGGCGGAAAAGTTGAAGGCGGCGCTGGACCGGCTCGCCTGATCCGCTACGGTCGGGCGACAGAACAGCGAAGGGGAGAAAAGCGTGGCGGCCGGCCAGAGGGATTTGACGCAGGGGCCGATCGGATCGACGCTGCTGCTTTTCGGCCTGCCCACGCTTGGGTCAAACATCCTCCAGTCGCTCAACGGGTCGATCAACACCATCTGGGTCGGCCGCTTCCTGGGGGAGCAGGCGGTGGCGGCGACGGCCAACGCCAACCTGATCATGTTCCTGATGTTCTCCATCGTTTTCGGCTTCGGCATGGCGTCGACCGTGCTGATCGCGCAGGCGACGGGAGCCAGGGACATCGACGCCGCGCGCCGCGCCTTCGGCTCGGCGGTGGGTTTCTGCTTCCTCTTCGCGCTGCTGGTCGCCACCGCCGGATGGATCGGCGCGCCCGCTCTGCTGCGCCTGCTCGCGACCCCGGCCGAAGCCTTCGACCTGGCGCTGGCCTATCTGCGCGTCATCTTCATTTCCATGCCCGCGACGCTGCTGAGCGTCATGATGACGATGGGAGTGCGCGGCACGGGGGACGCGCGCACGCCCTTTTACTTCATGCTGCTCAATGTCGGGCTGGACCTGATCCTCAACCCGGTGCTCATCCTGGGTCTGGGTCCAGCGCCAGCCTGGGGCATAGCGGGCTCCGCGGCGGCCACGGCCTTTGCGGGTTTCATCAGCTTCGCCGCGCTGGTCGCCTACACGTATAGCCGCGATCTGCCGCTGCGGCTGAGGGGAGCGGAGTGGAGCTATCTGCGCCCCGCCATGGCGCAGCTACGCATATTGGTGGTCAAGGGACTGCCCATGGGATTGCAGATGATCGTCGCTTCGGCATCGGGGCTGGTGATGATCGGGCTCGTCAATCGCGAAGGGCTGCTGGCGACGGCGGCCTATGGCGCGGCGCAGCAGCTCTGGTCCTATCTCCAGATGCCGTCCATGGCGATCGGCGGGGCGGTCAGCGCCATGGCGGCGCAGAATCTGGGGGCAGGACGCTGGGACCGGATAAGCAAGATCACGGCTTATGGCCTTGTCTATCTGGTCGGTTTCACCGGCCTGATGGTGGCGCTGATGCTGTGGTTCCACCATCCGCTGCTGGCGCTTTTCCTGGGCGACAAGAGCGCGGCCATCCCGCTTGCCTGGCGCATGCAGGTGATCGCGAGTTGGAGCTTCATCCTGTTCGGCGGGGCAATGATCTATTTCGGCATCATGCGCGCCAATGGCGTGGTGGTGCGGCCGCTGATCATCATGATCGTGGCGCTGTTCGGGGCGCGGCTGGGCTTTTATGCCGTCGCCTACCCGTATATGGGCGCGGATGCGCTGTGGTGGAGCTATCCCGCCGGGTCGCTGACGGCCCTGCTGCTCGCCGGATATTCCTATTATCGCGGCGATTGGCGCAGCGCGAAACTGATGGTGCCGCCCAGCGAGGAAGAGTGCATGGAAAACGTCAATTCCGAAGCGGAAGCCACGGGGCGGATCGCGCCGGTGGGCTGATCCGCCACCTGAAAGCTCAGCGGCCCTGGCTGCGCCAGCGCGTGATGGTGCGGTCCAGAATATCCGCTTCGCCGCCTGTTTCGCGCCATTGCTGCGTGAAGCTGGGGTCGCCCGACGCGGGACGCCGCGCTTCTTCCAGATTGTCGAGCGCCACGCGGATCGGTACGGCAACGCCTTCGCCGCAGATGATCGCTTCCCGGTTGCGCAGCGCCGGAATGGTATCGAGGAAACCGCGCGAGCCTTCGGGCATGGCGGCCTTCACGAATGCCTGGTCGCGATCATTGTTGAGGCGCATGGAAATGATGGTGCCGCATTGCGACAGCACGCCTTCGGCCAGGTCCGACGGCCGCTGGGTGATGAGGCCCAGCGAAACGCCATATTTGCGGCCTTCCTTTGCGATCCTTTCCAGGATGCGGCGAACCGCCTGGCCATTGCCGGTGGTGGAGGCGGGGATATAGCGATGCGCTTCCTCGCATACCAGCAGCAGCGGGCGCTGCGCTTCGTCCCGCGCCCAGATGGCATAGTCGAACACCAGCCGCGACAGAACCGAAACGACGACCGATGTGATGTCCGACGGCATCGCCGACACGTCGATGATGGAGATAGGCTTGCCGTTGGAGGGCAGGCGGAAGATCTTGGCAATGAACTCCTGCATGGTGTCGGCGACCAGCATGCCGGAGAACATAAAGCTGTAGCGCGGATCGGTCTTGATCTCGTCGATCTTGGTCTTGAGCCGCATATAGGGCAGGGCGCCGGTGCCCTTGTCCAGCTTCCCCATTTCATTTTGAAGGATGTTGGTGAGGTCGGACAGCATATAGGGGACGGGCGAATCCACTGTCAGCCTGCCGATGCTTTCGGCCAACCTGTTCTTCTGCCGCGCGGCAAGCAGACATTTGGCGAGGATGTCGCAATCGACGGTGCGGTCGGAGCCGGAGGAGGTCACGAAAACCTCGCAATGCTCCTCGAAATTCATCAGCCAATAGGGCAGGTTCAGGTTGCCCACGTCGAACACCGCGCCATTCTGGGCGAAGGCCGCGCCATATTCGCCATGCGGGTCGATCATGACGATATGGCCTTCGGGCGACAGGTCGCAGATGCGGTGCAGGATCAGGGCGGCGCTGGTCGACTTGCCGGTGCCGGTCGAGCCAAGCAGCGCGAAATGCTTGCCCAGCATCGCATCGACATAGAGCGCGGCGCGTGTGTCGGCGGTGGGGAAGACGGTGCCGATCTGCACATGCGGCCGGTCATCGGCGGCGTAGATCTGGCGCATGTCTTCGCTGGACAGCGGATGGATTTCGGTTCCGGGCGGAGGATAATGGGTGACGCCCCGGCGAAAGCGGCAGATGCGGCCCGTGACTTGTTCCTCATCCCCTTCGCCCAGAAAGTCGATGTCGGCGATGATCAGGCCGCTATTCTGCCGGTCCAGCGCCATGGACCGGACGCTGGCGATCAGCCAGGCCGCGCCCACGCGCATCTTCACCTGACTGCCCACCTGTCCCGCCATCGCTATGCAGGGATCGCCGTCCCGCGCCAGCGTCTGCACGCAGGCCGCGTCGATCAGCACCTTCGAACTGGAACCGGCGATTTGAAACACCTCGCCGATCGAGCCGGGCAGCGCCGCGGCCTGGGGTAGGGCGTCGGCGAATTCGGCTGCCGCAGGCATGAGACTCATAAGCGCTCCCGTTGCGCCGCCGGAACCAGCTTCAGGCAGCCGTCACCCTTTTTATCGCGCCAGTGGTAAAGAATATGCTTATGAGCGCCATCCGGCGTGATCAGGGCTCCGCCCGGCGCGTCAAACCGCCGCCCGATATGGCGCTGCCAAGTGCGGGACCATATCCATTCATGGGAAAGCGCCGCCAGCAATGGGGCATTTACACAGGATAGCTGCTTGCGCGAATTGATGAATGCCAGTGCGTCCCGCCGGTCCGATGCGATTTCCATTGCCCGCGTCATCTGCATATTGGGCGTCGTCTATGTTCATGCATGGACGGGACTGAACGGCCATGACCTGGAAATCGCGCGGGGAACGCCGCAGGAAAATCTGCGCTGGCTGCTGATGGAAATCTTCGGCCGCAGCGCCGTGCCCCTGCTGGGCATCATTTCCGGCTGGCTGGTGGGCGGATCGGCGCAGACGCTCGACTGGCCGCGCCACATCGCGCGCAAGGCGCGGACGATATTGCTGCCCATGGTCATGTGGAATGCGCTGGCGATTTTGTTCGTGTCGGGCGCGGCCTTGCTGTTGCATCTGCCAGCGCCGGTGCCTGTGTCGCTGGACTGGCTGGTGCAGGAGCTGTTCATCGTCAGCCGCAACCCGGACATCAATGTGCAGATGCCCTTCCTGCGGGACCTGTTCCTCTGCATGGTCGCTGCGCCGCTGCTCGTCCGCTTGCCTGGCGGGGCGCTACTAGGGGTGGCGGGCGCAGCCGCCTTTGCACAACTGATGGGATGGGGGCCGCCGGTGCTGATGCGCCCGGCGATCCTGTTCTTCTTCACTATCGGCATGATGGCGCGGCGGGGCGGCCTGGCGGACCGGGTGGCGGCGCTTTCCTGGCCCAGGGCGGCGATGCCCTTCCTCCTGCTGATGACCGTACAGCTTTACTTCTCGCTAAAGGCGGCGCCGGGCGCGGGGCTGGGCGTCGGCATGCTCGACCTGGCCGTGCGGGTGGCGGCCGCCACCTGTTTCTGGCGGTTGTCATGGGCGCTGGCGGCGAGCCCCGCGCGGGCGATGCTGTTGCGGATCGAGCCTTTCGCCTTCTTCCTCTTCTGCTCGCACCTCATCCTCATCTGGCTGGGCGGGCCGGTGCTGGGCGCGTTGTTCGGCAAGCTGGGGTCGCCGCTCTATCCTGCCTATCTGATCGTTCAGCCGCTGCTGGTGCTGATCGCGGTGCTGCTGCTTGGCTCGCTGCTGAACCGGGCCTGGCCGGGCCTTGCGGGCCTGTTGAGCGGCGGGCGATTGCGCGCGACAGCCTGAACGGGCCGCGCGCCTACTCGCCGGTAAGGCGCCGGATGGCAGCCATGGTGATGTCCAGGCTCCGCTTGCGCGCCTCGAAATCGTAGATCTGCCCGCCGATGATCAATTCATCGACGCCGGTGCGTTCAATGAAGGCGGCCAGATCGCGCTCCACCTCCGCTTGAGTGCCGATGCTGGTGGCGCTCCGTGCCGCCGCCATCTGGGCCTGAACGACCGGGGGAAGGCTGTCGAGATAGCCAGGAACCGGGGGCGGCAGCTTGCCCGGTTGCCCGGTGCGCAACTGCACGAACATTTGCTGCATCGATGTCGCCAGCAATTGCGCTTCGCCAAGATCATCGGCGGCGCAGACATTGTAACCAGCCATGACATAGGGGCGGTCTAGCTGCGCCGAGGGGCGGAAATCACGGCGATAGATGGCGATCGCCTCGTCCAGAGCCGCGGGCGCGAAGTGGGAGGCAAAGGCGTAGGGCAGGCCAAGCGCGGCGGCGAGCTGCGCGCCGTAGAGGCTTGATCCCAATATCCAGATCGGCACCTGTTCGCCCGCGCCTGGCGTCGCCTGAAATCCAAGGCGCGGGTCGCCTGCAAAATAGGCCTGCAATTCCATGACGTCGCGCGGGAACTCATCGGGTCCGCCGGACAAGCCGCGCCGGATCGCTTGCGCGACGCGCTGGTCGGAACCGGGCGCGCGGCCGAGGCCAAGGTCGATGCGGCCGGGAAACAGGGCGCTCAACGTGCCGAACTGCTCCGCGATCAGCAGCGGGGCATGGTTGGGCAGCATGATGCCGCCAGCACCGATGCGTATGCGGGACGTCGCCGCGCCGATATGCGCCAGGACGACGGACGTGGCCGCCGATGCGATGCCGGGCATGCCATGATGTTCGGCCACCCAATAACGGTGGAAGCCCAGCGCTTCGGCATGGGCGGCGAAGGCGGCGGACTGACGAAGCGCGGTGCCTGCTTCGCTGCCTTCGGTGACGGGGACAAGGTCCAGAACGGAAAAACGGATCATCGCCCGCATATGGGGGCATGATCCGTTTCGTTTCAATATGAAATGTGAGTCTGCGTCAGACGGAGCGTCCGAAGCCCTGCGGTCCCGCATCGGTGCGGCGGCCGAAGGCGGGCTGACGCCGCGCCACCAGCGGATTGGAATCGCGATCCAGCAACGCCATGGTTTCAGTGAAGCAGGGACGCAGCGCCACGACGATCTCAATCAGTTCGTCCGGGCCTTCCCGCGATTCCACGCAGCGGCGGGCGACCATTTCGATGCGTTCAGCCATGCTGCTCAGGCGATGGGCGCCGAACTGAGCCGATTCGCCCTTCAATGTATGGGCAGGCGTCACCAGCGCGACGGCATTGCGTTCGCGAATGGCCTGTTCGATCGCGCTGATCGCCTTTGCGCCATCTTCCCGAAAATAGCCGAGGATGCGGAGGAAGGCGCTGCCCAGCTCCGCCCGTGTTTTAGCAAACTCGTTCCAGTTTACCAGTTCCGCCTCTTGATAGGCCACCCGCGACACTCCCTGAATTTCTGCTCAGGATAAGTTGCGCGCGTAAACAGCCGGTTAAGCTGTTACGGTTCCAGCGTGATTTTTCCTTCAACCCTGCCGTTCCAGCCTGAAATGATGGCCGCCATTCGCCGTGAACGCCCAGCCTTGCTGCACGGCGAGCGCCTCCAGTTCGCCCGGCGCGACCGGATCGTCGGCTTCGATCGTCACGGCGCTCGCCGATCGCATGGCGCGCGCGGCGCGCAGGGCAGGCCAGGGGCATTTCATGCCGCGCGCGTCGATATGAAGCGCGTCACTTGCTGGCATAGGGGTTCTTCGCGCTTCGCAGCGTCAGCCGCACAGGCACCGCACCGAAGCCCAATTCCTTGCGGATGCCGTTCACCAGATAGCGGCGATAGCTTTCGGGCAGGTCCTCCAGCCGGGTCCCGAACAGGACAAATGTCGGCGGCCGGGTCTTGTTCTGCGTGATGTAGCGCAGCTTGATGCGCTTGCCGCCCGGCGCCGGGGGCGGGTTCGCTTCCAGCGCGCGCTCGAACCAGCGGTTGAGGATGCCGGTGGACACGCGCTGCGACCATGCCGTGCGCGTTTCGAAGGCGACGCGGATCAGGTCGTCCAGCCCTTTGCCGGTGGCGCCTGATACGGTCATGATCGGCACGCCGCGCACCTGGGCGAGGCCATCGGACAGCGCCTGCTTGATGCCCTGATAGAGCGCCGAGCCATTTTCCACCGTGTCCCATTTGTTGAGGCCGATGACGAGGGCGCGTCCTTCCTCCAGCACCTTGTCCGCGATGCGCAGGTCCTGTGCTTCCAGCCCGCGCGTCGCGTCGAGCAGCAGTACGACGACTTCGGCGAAGTTGACGGCGTTGAGGCCATCTGAAACCGCCAGCTTTTCCAGCTTGTCCTGCACCTTGGCGCGCTTGCGCATGCCCGCCGTGTCGATCAGGCGGACCGGGCGTTCCTCGCCCTCCCGGCTGGTCCATGTCCAGTCAACGGCGATGCTGTCGCGGGTTATGCCCGCCTCCGGCCCGGTCAGCAGCCGGTTTTCGCCCAGCAGCCGGTTGATGAGTGTCGATTTGCCTGCATTCGGGCGGCCGACGATCGCCAGCTTGAGCGGCGCGGCTTCCAGGTCGGCTTCGCTCGGTTCGGCTTCCTCCTCTTCCTCTTCCTCGCGGTCGATATAGGGCAGCAGCGCCTGGAACAGGTCGGCCAGGCCCTGGCCATGTTCGGCCGACAGGGGCACTGGTTCGCCAAGGCCCAGGCTGAACGCTTCCATCACGCCGTCCGCGCCCGTTTTGCCCTCCGCCTTGTTGGCGACCAGCACCACGGGGGCGTCGCCTTCGCGCAGCCAGCGGGCGATTTCCTCGTCCAGCGGGGTGATGCCCGCGCGGGCGTCGATCAGGAACAGCGCGACATCGGCGCTTTCGACCGCCGCCTGCGTCTGCAACCGCATGCGGCCGGGCAGGGTCTGCGGATCTTCATCCTCATAGCCCGCCGTGTCGATGATGGTGAAATCGACGCCCAGCAGGTTCGCCTGCCCCTCCCGCCGGTCGCGCGTCACGCCGGGCTGATCATCGACCAGCGCCAGCTTCTTGCCGACGAGGCGGTTGAAGAGGGTGGACTTGCCCACATTGGGCCGCCCTACAATGGCAACTGTGGGCAGCATAAAGCCCTATTCCTTAAAATATGAGTGCTCCTGCGCAGGCTGGAGCCCAGTTCCGTCGCTTGGACCGGGCTCCAGCCTGCGCAGGAGCACATTATCTAACATTATCAGCGGAGTCAGCGAAACGCCGTCAGTTTCCCGTCATCCGCCAGGATGTACAGCATGTTGTTGGCGACAACGGGCGAAAGCGACATGGAACGGTCCATGTCGACGGCGGCCTGCACCGTTCCCGTCGCCGGATCGACATAGTTGAGGTCGCCATGCGTCGATACCAGGATCAGGCGGCCGCCAGCGAGCACAGGTCCGGTCCAGCGGATCGCGTTGGTCTTCTTCTTTTCCTTTTCCCAGCGGCGAAGCTGGCTGATCCAGCGGATCTTGCCGGTGGCGCGGGCGACGCAGAGCAGCTTTGCGTCGCTGGTCACGACGAACACCCATTCGCCCACCACCCAGGGGGTGGAGATGCCCGCGATATTGATTTCCCACAGGCGCTGGCCGCTGACCAGTTCATAGGACGCCATGCGGCCGCCCTGGCCGATGGCGAACACGCGCCCGCGATCGATCACCGGATCGGCGTCGATGTCGGTCAGTGTCGCCACGGCGGTGGAGATGCTGGTCCGCGACAGGGCGTCGCCCCACAAGGTCCGGCCATTTTCGTAGCGATAGGCGGTCAGTTCGCCCGAGCTGTATCCGGCGATCACCGTGCCTTGCGCAGCAGCGGGCGCCGCGACGCCAAAAACGCCGGTGACTTGCAGCGTGCCGCTGTCCGTCCACTGCACCTCGCCATCGCTCTGGTTCAGGGCGAAGATCTGGTTGTCCTGCCCCATCACATAGACATGGCCGTTGGCAAGGGTCGGCGCGCCGCGTAGCGGGCCGCCGGGGCGCTTTTTCCACAGGATCGAGCCATTGGCGGCGTTGAGCGCGGCGACATCGCCCACGCCCGTGCTGGCATAGACCTTGTCATCCACCACGCTGACGCCGCCGCCGAACAGCGCGCGTCCGCTGCCTTCGGCAGGCAGGGCGGTCTGCCACAGCTTGGCCCCGCTGTTGGCGTCGAAGGCGATGACATGCGCGGCCGCGTCGATCACATAAAGCTTGCTATTGGCGACGACCGGGGCGGAGGCCAGGCGCGCGCGCGGCGTGCTGCCTTCGATCGAGGCGGTCCAGGCAGTCCGCGGAGACGCGCTGAGCGCCAGATGGCCCATCGCCTTGGAACTGTTGCCCGCCGGTTGCGTCCAGTCGGGGTTGGCCACCGCTTCGGGCAGCGTGACCGGCACGTCGGCCAGCGCCGGATCGACCTCGATCCCCTGCTCATTGGTCAGGATCGACACGCGGTTGCCGACCACCGGCGTCTTGGGTCCGCCCTTCTTGCCGCCGATGATGCCGCAGCCTGCCAGCAGCGCAACCATTGCGGCCATCGTCACGGCGCGGCGCGTGCCCGCGAATTTCGTCATGCTGTGCATCCCCATGCGCTTTTTTCCGTTATTCCTGTCCCGGAACGGCCGGTATTTCGACCGCGTCCACCCCCAATAAGCCCGCCATCTGTCGCGCGCGTGAACGGATCGACTGTGGCACGCTGTCATCCTTGGCCATGGCAGCGAACATCGGCCCGGCAAGGTCGGGCTTACGCATCTTCATATAGGCTATGGCGACCATCTCGCCCGCGCTGCCGAACCAGGGCGCGCCTTCGACCGCGAGGGGTTTCAGCCGGTCGACGACCTGCTGCGGCTTGAGCGCTTCAAACTCCAGCGCCGTCTGCCTGATGAGGGCGAGGTCGCGATAGGGCTTGTCCAGCTTGCTGTCGGCGACCATCGCCTTATAGGCGGCGATCGCGGCCTTGGCGTCGCCCTTCTGGGAAGCAACGCCAGCCTTCACCAGCAAGGCCGAAGCGCGGAAGCCCGGCTGGCTGGCGTTGGTCAGCGCCTCAAGCTGCTTGGCATCCGGCGTGCCGCCCCCTGCGGCCGCCGTGATCACCTTGTCCATCTCTTCGGACACGGCCTGCGACTGCGTCTTGCTGTGATGCTGCCAGTAAAGCCAGCCAGCGAACGCCGCCAGGCCGACGACGACGGCGATGACGATCCACCGGCCGAAGCGCTGCCAGAATGACAGCAACTGGTCCTGGCGCACCGCCTCATCGACTTCGCGCATGAACACTTCGCTATTTTGCGGCGTCAGGGCCACATCAGTCTCCAGATACGTCAGAAAAGGCAGGCGGAAGGCGCGATCAATAGCGGGGGCGCGGCCACACGCAAATCACTTTTTGGGGCGATAGACCTGATCTTCGGTCGGAAAGCTGCGGCTGCGCACGTCGGCGGCATAACGCTCCGCCGCGCCGCTGATGGTTTCGGCTATGTTTTCATAGCGTTTGACGAAGCGCGGCGTGCGTTCGAACATGCCCAGCATGTCTTCGGCCACCAGCACCTGCCCGTCGCAATGGGCCGATGCGCCGATGCCGATGACGGGGATGTCGATCCCGTTGGTGATCTCCACCGCCAGATCCTCCATCACGCCCTCCAGCACCAGGGCGAAGGCTCCGGCATTCGCCACGGCCCTGGCGTCGTCCATGATGCGGGCATGTTCTTCCAGGCTCTTGCCGCGCGCGCCATAGCCGCCCAGCGCGTTGACCGCCTGCGGGGTCAGGCCGACATGCGCCATGACGGGGATGCCCCGGCGGGTGAGGAAGCTGATGGTTTCCACCATCGCCTGCCCGCCTTCCAGCTTGACGGCGGCGCAGCCCGTTTCGGCCATGACGCGGCTGGCGCTGGCGAAGGCCTGGGCAGGGGAGGCTTCATAGCTGCCGAAGGGCATGTCGACCAGGACGACGCTGTGATAGCTGCCGCGCACCACGGCAGCGCCATGGGCGATCATCATGTCCAGCGTCACCGGCAGGGTGGATGGCAGGCCGTAAATCACCTGGCCCAGCGAATCGCCGACCAGCAGCATGTCGCAATGCGGGTCCAGCAATTGCGCCTGACGGGCGGTGTAGGCCGTCAACATCACCAGCGGTTCGGCCGTCTTGCCTTCGACCTTGCGCCGCTGGATCGCGGGGACGGTCAGCCGCTTCATCGGCGCGGGCGTGGGATTGGCGCGGCTGGTTGACGTGTCGAGCGTGAAGGTGGTGGACATGACCTTGCGCTCTACCCCACTCGCCGGATCGGCGCAAATCATGCGGGATCAAGGGCTGCGGAAGGAAAAAATGCGGGAGCGACGGGCCTGTGCCGCTCCCGCAGGGGGTGAACCTCGAAAGAAGGATCAGAACGAGAATTTGATCGTTCCGCCCCATGTCCGCGGATCGCCCACCTGACCGGCGATCAGACCGGTGTTGCCGGGCGCAACCTGTAGATTTTCGATGTAGTTCACGTCGAAAGCATTGCGGACCCAGCCGAAGACATCGAAGCCTTCGCCACGGAAGCCAGCGCGGAAGTTGGTGAGGGCATATCCCTTCACTTCCGTGTAGCGCGACGGCGACGCGTTCGAATTCCAATGCGAGCGGTAATTGCCGTCGACGCCCAGATAGACCTGACCTTCCTTCGCCAACAGCGTGACCGGAATATTATATTCCGCGCCGTAGGAGAAAGCCCATTTGGACACGCCGGGCAGATCCTGGCCGGAAATGTCGCACTGACGGGGGCTGGCCGCGCCCGGGACGCCCGGTTGTGAGTAGTCGGGGGCTGCATTAGCTGGCTGAGACGGACCGCCGGACAGTTCGGGCGGGCACGGAGCGTTGGTGAACTTTTCATATTTGGCGTCGGTGTAGGCGCCGTTGGCGTAAGCGGTGAAGCGATCGCTGGCCACGACCTTGAAGTCTGCTTCTATGCCTTGTGACCGCACCTTTTCCGCATTGGCAAGATAGCCGCGAACCGTACCGAACTGCCCGCCATTCACCGTCGCCTGGAAATTCTTGATTTCTGTTCGGAAGGCGGTGATGTTGAAGGTGGCGCGTCGATCCCAGAACTGGGTTTTCAGCCCGATTTCATAATGATGGACCGATTCCGGCTTCACGGTGCCTGCGTCGGTGTTGACCGTATTATCGGCGTTCAGCGGCAACCCGTTCTGGTTGATGCCCAGCGTCTTGAAGCTCTTGGCATAGGTCGCATAGGCGAGGATATCCGGAGCGATCTTGTAATTGACGTTGAGGTCGTAAGTGAAGTTCCAGGCGCTGTCAGATGGCGCGCTGACCTGCGGTTGATACACGCCACACTGTGCCGCCAGATCGGAGCCGGTCGGAGGCGTAGGGGTGCAGGAAATCACCTGGCCCTGGCCATTGGTGACAACGCGCTCATAAAAGCCCGACTTCTTGTCATAGTTGAGGCGAGCGCCCGGCTGAATGGTCAGCGCGTCGTTCACATGCCAGCTCAACTGCCCGAACAGCGCGGCGCTGCTGCTCTTGAGATATTGCGTATTGCTGGCGGTCAGTCCAGCCAGCACCTCAGGGCGGTTGTAGGGATTGTTCTGATCGGTGGACGGCGACAGGCTGAAGCGCGTGGCGTCAAGGCCCTGCTGCTCGGTGCCCTGCGTGTCGATCCGCTGTTTGAAGCCGAACAGGCCGACCACGAAGTCGATCTTCTCGCCGTCATAGTTGTAGCGGAATTCTTGACTGTACTGGTCCTGCTGCGACGGATTCTGCGAGCGGGAAACGACCGACAGACCAGTGAAGTCCCGGTCATTTTCCGGCTTCCAGTCCCAGAAGCGCCACGCCGTTACCGAGGTCAGCGTGCCGGGTCCAATATCCCACTTCACGCGTGCGGACACGCCGCCGATCTTGTTACCCGCGTTCAGGCTCGAATCGAGATCGGTCAGGCGGTCATAGGGGTTTCGGCTGGGGACCGCATAGTTGCGGCCGGGATTGGCGGCATTGATAGCCGCAATGATCGCATCATACTGACGCGTAAGTGGACGCTGCGTCCGGCCCACGCGGACGAAGGTGGTGCCGCAGCATTCGGGGTCCTGCTTGCTGTAGTCGCCTGACAATGTGATGCTCAGGTCGTCATTGGGCTGGAACAATATCTGGCCCCGCAGGCCCAGATTGTCCTGCTCGTTGATCCAGCGGTTCGTGGTTACATTGTAGAGCGTGCCCCGGCGGCTGGTCGCTGCGACGGCAAGACGTGCGGCGACGGTGTCGGACAGCGGGCCAGAAATGGCGGCCTTGGCCTGCCGGTAGTTGAGGTTGCCGACGGACAGTTCGGCGCGGCCTTCAAAGTCGAAGGTCGGCTGGTTGGTCGTGATGTTGATCGCGCCAGCGGTCGTGTTCTTGCCGTACAGCGTGCCCTGCGGGCCACGAAGCACTTCGACCTGGCTCACGTCCAGAAAGTCGAAGGTCGCGGCGGCGACACGCGAATTGTAGACGTCATCGACATAGATGCCGACGCCCTGTTCGAAACCGTCGCTGGTCAGGCCGAAGGGCACACCAAGGCCGCGAATGTTGACGGAGGTATTGCGCGGATTGGTAGTGTAGACCTGCAAAGTCGGCGCGAGCTGCTGGAGCTTCACCACGTTGAAATTGCCGGTGGCCTCGATGCTGTCGCCGCGGATCACGGAGATCGCCAGCGGCACTTCCTGCGCGGTTTCCGCGCGGCGGCGGGCGGTGACGATGATCACGTCTCCGCGCGGGCTGGATTGTTGGGCGGCGTCGGCGGCTGGCTGGACCGCGTCCTCGGCCTGAGCGCTGGACGCGATGATGGAGGCGCTCGCCGCGGAGGCGAGCAACAGGAAACGCGCAATCATAAGATTCCCCTTCCGGATGTCCGGTTGATGTTGATCGCGGCTTTTCCGGCGGTCCGGTCAAAACCGATGGTCTGGGAATGGTATCGGGCAGTCGGCGGCCACCCCTGCCGCCTTCCAATCACCGCCTGCCCGGCGGCTTAGTCTCGCAACCCTGATATTCTTCCGCAGCCTTTCAGGCTGTCAGGCGTGTTTTTTCTGTTACGTCGATCTGCACCACGCGGGCGTCGTGCACAGTCAGGGTCACCGACCCGAACCGAAGCGCCTCCAGAACATTGCGCAGCTTTTCGATGCTGATGGCAATGTCATGGCGTTGACCATCAGCCCGGCCGTTACGTGCATTCTCAACGGATCTTGTTTCACTCATAAACACCTCAAGGCCGTTCTTAACTCAACTATTACGATAGACAAAGAAACAAAAATAGGGGGCGTGCAAGTTCAACTTGTCGCCCCCAGCGCTTAGCCGATGCTCCTCATCGCGCTGACCCTGCGATCCTGATGCGCTGACGCCACGGCGGGGCGGATCTGGCGCATTGCAGAGGCCTGCTCGCGCGCATTGTCGATCAGGCTTTCCAGCAGGCTTTGCCCGAACGCCCATTCGCCAAGGCCGGAATCCGCGTTGATGTGGCCGCTATAGCCAGCGTCAACGAACGCGCTTCCCCAGTTCTTCGCTATGCTGTGAGCGCGCTCGAAGAAGATATAGGGGTCGTTGCGGCTTCCCACGACGATGGAGGGGAAGGGTAGCTGGCCTCTGGGGGTGGGGCCAAAACCGCCGATCGTCTCCGGCGTTTCCATCCGGTCGCAATCGGGTGGGGCGACCAGCAACGCGCCAGTCACCGGCCAGCCATAGGCCTGGCTCTGCAACGCGCCCCACCAGGCGACAGCCAGGCAGCCCAGGCTGTGCGCCGCCAATATGATCGGCCCGTCAGCTTCCCTGATGGCGGCGTCCAGCCGCGTCACCCAGCTGTTGCGGTTGGGGCTTGCCCAACTGCCCAGATCCACGCGCTCGCAATCGCCTCGCGTCTTTTCCCAAAGGGTCTGCCAATGTCCCGGCCCGCTATTGTTCAGGCCGGGTATCGTCAGCACCACAGGCTGGCGTGCATCGTCCATATGTCCGAATCGGTCCATGGTGAGATCCTCGTCCACTTTATCGAGCATCAGAAATAATTCTATTTTTTAAGTAGACAATAGTCCAGCGCCAGAATGTGGCGAAATATGGGCAACCTGAAAGCCGCCGCTCCAGCAAAGGAAAAAGGCTCGGAAAACAGCCTTCCGAGCCTTCATCCGCTGCTATATCATCACCTTACCAGGGATATATCAGGCCATAATATTGGAAGACGCTGCGGCCATAGGCGTCAGTGTAATCGGGCCGCTCGTCAGGCAGATGTTTGGGCGCATTATCCAGCGCCTCCCGGCTGAGATCGACGACATAGCCGCCCTTGTCCGTGTCGTAATTCAGCATCGACCAGGGCAGCGGATAATGATCCTGCCCCAGCCCCAATATGCCGCCGAACGACAGCACCGCGTAGCGGACCTGCCCGCTCAGCTTGTCGACCATGAAGTTGGAGATATGACCCAGCCGTTCGCCTTCCCGGTTGTAAACGGCGGTTCCTTCGACCCGGTCCGACGCAATCAGATCGCCAGGATTTCCGGTCATCGCGTCAGTCATCGTCACTCTCCTGTGAAAATCAGGCTATAAGGATGAAACCGGGCAGGACAGACCGAGTTCCTCCCTGAACGGAAACAGGAGGGTAAGGTGAAGATCAATCGCAGCGGATCGGCCGTCTGGAGCGGCGGATTGAAGGACGGCAAGGGCGCGATCTCGACCCAGAGCGGCGCGCTGGACGCCCATCCCTATGGCTTCGCCACGCGGTTCGAAGGCGTGCCGGGCAGCAACCCGGAAGAATTGATCGCCGCGGCGCATGCGTCCTGCTTCACCATGGCGCTCTCGCTGATATTGGGCGAGGCGGGCTTCACGGCCGAGAAGATGGAAAGCAACGCCGTCGTCACGCTGGAGCAGAAGGATGGCGGCTTCGCCATCACCGCGAGCAAGCTCAGCCTGAAGGCGTCGATCCCCGGCATAGACGACAGCCGCTTTCAGGAGCTTGCCGCCAAGGCCAAGGCGAACTGCCCCGTCTCGAAGCTGCTGAACGCAGAAATCAGCCTTGACGCGGAACTGCTAGGCTGACCGCTGCCGCCGGGCATGGAGATGCTCCCGCCAGGCGATATAGAGGCCACTCACCATGATCAGGGATGCGCCGATCCAGGTCGTCGCTGGCGGCCATCCCTGACCGATCAGCAGGCCAAGCAGCGCGATCCACAGGATGCTGGAATAATCCATCGGCAGCACCACTGACACCGGCGCCCAGCGCAGCGCGCCGGTCAGTAGCATTTGCGCGGCGCCTCCGCTCAGGCCGATGAACAGCAGCAGGGCCCAGGTGAGGGGATCATGGCCGCCGCCATAAAGCACCGCGCCAAGGCCCAGCGGCGGCAGGGACAGGGCGGTGAACCAGAAGACGATGTTTCCAGCATTCTCCGTCCGGCCCAGCTCACGCAGGATCAGGCTGACGCAGGCCGTCATGAAGGCAGCGGCGATCGCGACGGCGACGCCCAGGGGCAGCAATTCGCCCGCGTCGGGCCGCTGAGTGACCAGCACGCCCAGAAAGCCCACCAGCACCGCGCTCCAGCGATGCAGCCCCGTCTTCTCCTTCAGGATCGCGGCTGACAGGATGGTGCCGAAAATCGGCATGGTGAAGCCGATCGTCACCGCTTCGGCAGGGGGCAGCAGGATATAGGACAGGAAATTGAGCGCCATCCCCGCAACGCCCACGACCATACGCGTGGCATGCGCCCCGATCCTGCGGGCGCGGATAGAGCCGAACCCGCCCGTCATCGCGATCCAGCTCAGCACCACCGGCAGGGCCAGCAACTGCCGGTAGAAAAGCGTTTCGACGATATGGACGCCGCGCGTGCTGGCGACGCGCCCGGCGATGAACATGGCCGATACGCAGACCGCCGCCCCCAGGCGCAGCGCCATGCCCAGCAAGGGCCTGTGGGGGCGGGGATCGGCAGGACTGGCGGACATCAGCCCGCATTAGTGCGGCTGCGCATTTGCGCAACCGCGCAATGGCCCGCCGTCAGCCGGGCTTGCGGAACTTCAGCGTCATGCGATCGCTTTCGCCGATCGCCATATATTTCGCCTTGTCCACCTCACCATTGCTGAGCACGGGCGGCAGGGTCCAGACCCCCTTTGGCCAGTCGGCGCTGTCCTTGGCGTTGGCGTTGATCTCGGACGCTCCTACATATTCGAACCCGGCGGCTTCGGCGATCCGGCGAACGGTGGAGGTCTTGAGATAGCCGCTGCTCTTTTCCAGCGCGGCATCGCGATCTTCCGGCAGGCGATGGTCGACGATGCCAAGGATGCCGCCCGGCTTGAGCATGTCGTAAAAGCTCTTGAAGGCGGATTCTTCCGTCCCGGACATCACCATATTGTGCACGTTGCGGAAGGTGAGGACCGTGTCGACGCTGCCCGCCGGAATGGCGGATGTCTCTTCGGGGAAGGCGACCAGCTTCACCTTGGCATAGGCGTCCGGCTTGGCGGCGAGAAACTTCTTATATCCGTCAAGATAGCGCCCGCTGGGCTGCAATGCGATCAGATTGCCCTTGTCGCGCAGCAGCGGAGCGAGGATTTCGGTGTACCAGCCGCCGCTCGGCGAATATTCCACCACCGTCTGTTGCGGCGTGATGCCAAAGAAGCTCAGCGTTTCGGCGGGATGGCGATATTTGTCCCGCGCGGCATTGGCTGGCGTGCGCGTGGGTGCCGCTACAGCGGCCGCGATAGGGTCAGCCGCCCTGTGCGCTGCATGACCGGCATGATCGCCATGCTGGGCGGTAGCGGAAGCGAGAGGCAGGATCAGCCCTGCGGACAGCATGCTGATGCGGATCAGGCGGTTCATCGGAATCCTCCTTATGTGGAAATTCCGATGTGCCGGTCATACGCCCGCCATGCAAGCCGCAGCATGCGGCCGCGCGATCGGATCAGAGGCACGCTTCCAGGAAAGGCTGGTCGAAACCGAACTGCCGCGCCTTGTCCAGCGTGTAGGGGCGCAGGCCCATGGAGCGATATTCGCCCACGATCCGGCCATTCTCATCCTCGTCATGATATTCGAACTTGAACAGTTCCTGCGTGACGATGACGTCGCCTTCCATGCCGATCACTTCCGTCAGGTTGGTGACGCGGCGCGAGCCGTCGCGCAGGCGCTTCACCTGGACGATCAGGTCGACCGAATCGGCGATCTGCTTGGAAATGGCTTCCTTCGGGATCTTGATGTCACCCATCATGATCATGTTTTCCATACGGCCCAGGCATTCGCGCGGACTGTTGGAGTGAAGCGTGCACATGGAGCCGTCATGGCCGGTGTTCATCGCGGCGAGCAGGTCGAAACACTCCGCGCCACGAATTTCGCCCAGGATGATGCGGTCAGGACGCATACGCAGGGCGTTCTTGACGAGGTCGCCGATGGTGATCGCGCCCTGGCCTTCCAGGTTCGGAGGACGGGTTTCGAGGGGAAGCCAGTGCGGCTGTTGCAGGCGCAGTTCGGCGGCGTCCTCGATGGTCAGCACGCGTTCGCCGGGGTCGATCATCTTCGACAGCGCATTGAGCATGGTGGTCTTGCCCGATCCGGTGCCGCCCGAAATGACGATGTTCATCCGGCACGCACCCGCGATCTTGAGCGCGGTGCACATCTTCTGGCTCATCGCGCCCCATTGGGCGAGCATGTCGAGCGTGATCGGCTTGGCGGAGAATTTACGGATGGAGATGGCGGTGCCGCGCAGGCTGAGCGGCGGCACGATGACGTTGACGCGGCTGCCGTCGGGCAGGCGGGCGTCGGCCAGCGGCGTGGTCTGATCAACGCGGCGGCCGACCTTGTTCACGATGCGCTGGGCGATCTGAAACAGATGCTCCTCATCCCGAAACTTGATGGGCGCGATCTGGAGCTTGCCTTTCTTTTCGATATAGGTCTGCTCCGGGCCGTTCACCATGATGTCGCTGACGTCCGGGTCGGCGAGAAGTTCTTCGAGCGGGCCGAGGCCCAGAAGCTCGTCCACCAGCACCTTTTCCAGCGCGAACTGCTCGCGGCGGTTAAGGGTGAGCTTGAGTTCGGCCAGCACCTCCATGATGATGGGCCGAAATTCCTCGGCCAGTTCATCCTTGCTGAGCGTCGCGGCCGCTTCGGGATCGACGCGTTCGAGCAGGCGGGGGAGGACCTGTTCCTTGATCTTGTGGACCGACGCCTCGAAGCCCTGCGGCCCGGTGTCGGCGATATGTTCGGCATTGGCGCGATCGGACAGGCGCTGCATCGCGTCGGCGTTACGCTGCATCTGGCCGGTAGGAGCGGAAAGCGGATCAATGGGCGTTTCGGCGGGCAGGGGCGCCATGTCCAGGGGCGGGAACTGATCCCCGCCGCGTATCTCTTCACGCGGCGCGCCGCCCTGCATAGGCCGGGCCACGCCAAATCCCGGCTTGATGCCGGCCGGTCCATTCTTCCGTCCAAACGCGCTCATAATTCTCCGCCGCATTATTCCGATGGGCCAGCCGTTCAGAACAGGCCGATCCGATTTGGCTGCAATGGTGAATAGGGCGGAAACTTTGACAAATGGCTAATGGCGCGCAGACCGCGCAAGGCGGTTCTGCACCGGGCTAGAGCCGATATTTCATACAAGTGAATGGAGCACCGGCGCCGTGCGCCGCGACTGGGCGACAGAAGAGAAAGGATGAAAGTCTGATGACCAGCTTTTGTGATCCGCCCTGTCGCGAAACCGCAGATCGCGGACAATGGCTACGGCTGGGATCAGGAGCGGCGGATGATTGACGTCATTCGCCGTCGAAACTGGCTCTGATCCGGCATTTCAGGTCGGCCGAGGAAGCTGCGCCTGGAGCAGCAAAAAGGCTGCGTCTCCGGCGGAGCGCAGCCTTTTTTTACATGGTGGGATATGTCAGGCTGCGATCAGCCCGCATGTTCCGCGAGGACGGTGAGGCCTTTTTCGTTCACTTCCGCAAAGCCGCCCTGAACGGGGATGACTTCGGGGGCCGCACCGGCGCTGGCGAAGATCTGGATCGCGCCGTCGCGGACGGTGGACATGAAGGGCGCGTGGCCTTCCAGCACGCCGAAGTCGCCATCGGTGCCGGGGACGACCACCTGATAGACCTCTTCCGAGCGGACGAGCTTTTCGGGGGTCACGAGTTCGAAATGCAGTGCCATCAACATAACTCCCCCCTCCCTTTCAAGGGAGGGGCAGGGGGTGGGTGCGATTGCGTGAGCAATCGCCTGCAACTTGCTGGGATAGGTAGCCGGTTCGCTCCGCTCACCACCCACCCCAACCCCTCCCTTGAAAGGGAGGGGCTAGTTTTCCGTCAGCTTACGCCGCTTCGGCGGCCAGCTTCTTCGCCTTTTCGATGGCTTCGTCGATGCCGCCGACCATGTAGAAGGCGTTTTCGGGCAGATGGTCATATTCGCCTTCGACCACGGCCTTGAACGACTTCACCGTGTCTTCGATCTGGACGAACTTGCCCGAGATGCCGGTGAAGACTTCGGCGACGTGGAAGGGCTGCGACAGGAACTTCTGGATCTTGCGGGCGCGGGCGACGGTGAGCTTATCTTCTTCCGACAGCTCGTCCATACCCAGGATCGCGATGATGTCCTGAAGCGACTTGTACTTTTGCAGGATCGCCTGAACCGCGCGGGCGGTTTCATAATGTTCCTGGCCAACGACGCGGGGTTCCAGAACGCGGCTGGTCGAATCCAGAGGATCGACCGCCGGATAGATGCCGAGTTCGGAAATGGCGCGGTTGAGAACGGTAGTGGCGTCCAAGTGGGCGAAGGAGGTCGCAGGCGCCGGGTCGGTCAAGTCGTCCGCGGGGACGTACACGGCCTGCACCGAGGTGATCGAACCCTTGTTGGTCGAGGTGATGCGCTCCTGAAGGGCGCCCATATCGGTGGCGAGGGTCGGCTGATAGCCCACGGCCGAAGGAATACGGCCGAGCAGAGCCGACACTTCCGCGCCCGCCTGCGTGAAGCGGAAGATGTTATCGACGAAGAAGAGCACGTCCTGGCCTTCCTGGTCGCGGAAATATTCCGCGATGGTGAGGCCCGACAGGGCGACGCGCGCGCGGGCGCCCGGGGGCTCGTTCATCTGACCGTAAACCAGCGCCACCTTAGACCCTTCGCTGATCGCGTTTCCATCGGCGTCCTTGGCGATAACGCCGGCGTCGAGGAATTCGTGATAGAGGTCGTTGCCTTCGCGGGTCCGCTCACCGACGCCCGCGAACACGGAGGTGCCGCCATGGCCCTTCGCGATGTTGTTGATCAGTTCCTGGATGAGCACGGTCTTGCCCACGCCCGCGCCGCCGAACAGGCCGATCTTGCCGCCCTTCGCGTAGGGAGCGAGAAGGTCGATGACCTTGATGCCGGTGACCAGGATGCTGGCGTCGGTGGACTGATCGACGAACTCGGGCGCCTTGGCGTGGATCGGGGCGGTGACGGTGGTGGCGACCGGGCCGCGCTCGTCGATCGGCTCGCCGACGACGTTCAGGATGCGGCCGAGCGTGGCCGGACCGACGGGAACGCTGATCTGCGCGCCGGTGTCGGTGACTTCCTGACCGCGGGTCAGACCGTCGGTCGAGTCCATTGCGATGGTGCGGACGGTGTTTTCACCCAGATGCTGGGCGACTTCCAGCACCAGACGCTGGCCGTTGTTGCTGGTTTCCAGCGCCGAGAGAATCTCGGGGAGCGCATCGGGGAAGGTCACGTCGACGACAGCGCCGATGACCTGCGAGATGCGGCCTACATTGTTGGTGGTTGCCATGACTGTGTCCTTGCGTTCAAAATTCTAGATCAGCGATCCAACTGTCTAGTTGGAGTTTTCTGAATGTGTTTCTAGCCTTAACCGACTTGCCGTTCCTGTACGTTTTCCGAAATGAGCAATCTGCCACATTTGGTTCGATTAACACGCATCGCCCAGGTCCGTACCGTATCCCAAAAACAGGATCGTAGGAGATGGCCGGATCAGCCATCAGCCTACGTTCCATTTCTTCAAATGCTGCTTCAACTACCTTTGCACTCATCCGAAATTCCGTACCGGCTTTCGGCGAGGATGCGAGGGCAGAAGCGAGCAGCATCAAGATCACAGCGCTTCCGCGCCTGAGATGATTTCAACCAATTCGGTGGTGATCGCGGCCTGGCGGCTGCGGTTATACTGAATGGTCAGCCTGTTGATGAGGTCACCGGCATTGCGGGTCGCATTGTCCATGGCGGTCATCGATGCGCCCTGTTCGGACGCGTTGTTTTCCAGAAGCGCCTTGAAGATCTGCACCGTGACGTTGCGCGGCAGCAGGTCATCGAGAATCGCTTCCTCGCTTGGTTCATATTCGACCGTCGCGCCGATGGCGTCGCGGTTGGCGTCCGCCGGGATTTTCACCGGGATGATCTGCTGTTCGGTCGGGATCTGGGCAAGAGCCGACTTGAAGCGCGAGAAGAAGAGGTGGGCGACGTCGAACTTGCCGTTCAGATACATCTCCGTCAGTTCATGCGCGATCGCCTCGGCCTGCGCATAGCCGGGTTCCTTGACCCCGGTCGTGTCGAACTGAGCGACGATCATGCCGGGAAAGGTGCGGTTGATCACCGGACGGCCCTTGCGGCCGATCAGATAAAAGCGCACCGTCTTGCCCTGCTGGATCAGTTCATCCGCCTTGGCGCGAGCGGCCTTGACGATGTTGGCGTTGAACGCGCCAGCAAGGCCGCGGTCGGAATTGGCGACGACCAGCAGATGCACGTCATCCTTGCCGGTGCCTGCCAGCAGCGGAGAGGCGCCTTCGCCCGAACCGCCAGCGATCTTCGAAGCCAGGCTCGCCACGACCGATTCCAGACGGCTGGAATAGGGGCGAGCGGCTTCGGCGGCAGCCTGCGCCTTGCGCAGCTTCGCGGCGGCGACCATCTGCTTCGCCTTGGTGATCTTCTGGGTCGATTTCACCGACCCGATGCGGAGCTTCAGTTCCTTGAGGCTGGCCATGCTACCTGTTTCAACCTTTTGTCGTCATCCCCGCGGAGGCGGGGATCCATCTCCCTTGCGGTGCGTCCAGACGCTCGGCCCGGAGATGGGTCCCCGCCTGCGTGGGGGCGACGGTTTTCGTTAAGCGAACGTCTTGCCGAACGAGTCCAGCGCAGCCTTCAGCTTGGCCTTGGCGTCGTCGCCCAGATCCTTGCTGTCGCGGATCGCGGTCAGCACATCGGCATGGTCGTGGCGCAGATAAGCGAGCATCAGCTCCTCATAGCGCGTCACGTCCTTGACCGGGATATTGTCCAGATAGCCGTTGGTGCCAGCGAAGATCGACGCGGTCTGCTCCTCGAAGGGCAGGGGCGAGAACTGCGCCTGCTTGAGCAGCTCGGTCAGGCGCGCGCCACGGTTCAGCAGTTTCTGGGTCGAAGCATCGAGGTCCGAACCGAACTGGGCGAAGGCCGCCATTTCGCGATACTGGGCCAGCTCCAGCTTGATCGAGCCTGAAACCTTCTTCATCGCCTTGGTCTGCGCGGCCGAGCCGACGCGCGACACCGACAGGCCAACGTTAATGGCCGGACGGATGCCCTGGTAGAAGAGGTTGGTTTCGAGGAAGATCTGGCCATCGGTGATCGAAATCACGTTGGTCGGGATGTAGGCTGACACGTCACCGGCCTGCGTTTCGATGATCGGCAGCGCCGTCAGCGAGCCTGCGCCATTTGCGTCGTTCATCTTCGCAGCGCGCTCCAGCAGGCGGCTGTGGAGATAGAAAACGTCGCCGGGATAGGCTTCGCGGCCCGGAGGACGGCGCAGCAGCAGCGACATCTGGCGATAGGCGACGGCCTGCTTCGACAGGTCGTCATAGACGATCACGGCGTGCATGCCGTTGTCGCGGAAAAATTCGCCCATGGTGACGCCGGTATAGGGCGCCAGATATTGGAGCGGAGCGGGTTCCGAAGCGGTCGCGGCGACGACGATCGAATATTCCATCGCGCCATTTTCTTCGAGCTGCTTGACGATCTGCGCGACGGTCGAGCGCTTCTGGCCCACGGCGACGTAGATGCAGTAGAGCTTCTTCGACTCATCGTCACCCGCGTTGATGCCCTTCTGGTTGATGAAGGTATCGATCGCGACGGCGGTCTTGCCGGTCTGACGGTCGCCGATGATCAGCTCGCGCTGGCCACGGCCCACGGGGACGAGGGCGTCGATCGCCTTGAGGCCGGTCTGCACGGGTTCATGCACCGACTTGCGGGGGATGATGCCCGGCGCCTTGACTTCAACGCGCTTGCGCTCGGTGTACTGGATCGGGCCCTTGCCATCGATCGGGTTGCCGAGGCCGTCCACGACGCGGCCGAGCAGGCCCTTGCCGACCGGAACGTCGACGATGGTGCCGGTGCGCTTGACGGTGTCGCCTTCCTTGATTTCGGCGTCCGAGCCGAAGATCACGACGCCGACATTGTCGGCTTCGAGGTTGAGCGCCATGCCCTGCACGCCATTGGCGAACTCGACCATTTCGCCCGCCTGGACGTTGTCGAGGCCATGGACGCGGGCGATGCCGTCACCCACGGTCAGCACGGAACCGACTTCGCTCACCTGCGCTTCGGTGCCGAAATTGGCGATCTGGTCCTTGATGACCTTCGAAATTTCTGCGGCGTTGATATCCATGTTCAGCCTTTCATCGAAGCCTTGCGGCTTTCAGCCTTTCATCGCGTGGGCGAGACTATTCAAACGGGTGCGGATGGAGGAATCGATCATCTGGCTGCCGATCTTGACGACCAGCCCGCCAAGGATCGCAGGATCGACCTTCGCATCGAGCGCGACTTCGCGGCCGACGCGCGTCCGCAGATTCTGTTGCAGGGCAGTGATCTGGTTCGAATCGAGCGGATGCGCGCTGGTCACTTCCGCACGCACTTCGCCCTTGTGATTCGACAGCAGCGTCTCATAGGCGCGGATGATCGCGGGCAGCTGAGACAGGCGGCGGTTTTCCGCCAGCACGCCCAGGAATTTCGTCGTCAGCGGATCGATCCCCATGGAGGATGCGACGGCCGCGATCGTCTTTCCCGAAGCATCGCGGCTCAGCACGGGGTTGTTGATCAGGCTCCTGAAATCCGCCGATTCGGCGATCGCGCCCTTGATCCCGCCGAGGCTGGCCGCCACGGTGTCGAGGGCGTTGCCGTCACGGGCCAGATCGAACAGCGCAACCGCGTAGCGTCCGCTGAGGCTAGCCTGAATGCCGCCGGTAGTCTCCACGCGCTTACCGTCCTCCAATTTCTGTCACTGGCACTTGATTTGCCGGTCATGCAAAAAGAGGGGAGCAGTAGCTGCCCGTTCCCCTGTTGCCGGGCCGGTTAGCAGCGGGATTATGACTATGCAAGTCATGGAACGCGATTCCGTGACAAGGATGGAATCGATGCGATTTTCCGGTGCTTCCTGGCGCCGGAAATCGGGTCAGTCCGGCGCGTCCCCCGGCGACAGGCGGCCCTTGGTGCAGTGATAGACGAGCCGTTCATTGGGCTGGACGGGCAGCAGGGAGGCGAGATCGGACCGCAGGCTGGCGATTTTCGCGAGAAGGCCGGCATCGGTCCCGCACGCCTTGGCCGGGCCGTCCTTCAAGAACGCGCGCGCCTTGTCCATCGTCTCGCCGTCAGGAAGCCAGCGCTGGACGCGCAGCGTGCCGGTCGCCGGATCGAAGCGGCTGACCGTGATGAAGTTGCCGGATTCGGGGACGGTGGCGCGTTCCCACTCATTCCCGGCGCTGACATATTGGCTGTTGCCGTTGACGCAGCCATTGCCGGTCCAATGGAATGGAATGTCATTGGCTTCCGACACGGTGAGGCGGCTGCGGTTGAGGTCTATGCGGCAGATATTGTCGCCTTCCCATGCGAAGGCGCTGTTGCCGCTGACCCGATCGTCGTCGGCCAGCTTCACCCGTTCATCGATGCCGGAAAAGCTTGGCTTGAGGAAGAAAAGGGCGAATGCTCCCAGCAGCAGGACGCCGCCGCCTGCCAGGAACCATGTCGCGTGGCGTTCGCGGCCCTGGCTGTAGTAGAGGCCGCCAGCTCCCAAGCCAAGCACCGCGAGGGCGAGAAGGACCGCCGCCCCCGCCATCGCATTTTCGCGGGCGGAGATGATATCGCGTTCGGCCGTGTCGCGGGCCTTTTCCAGCGCGGCCTCCCGCGCGTCCGCCTTCGCCCGCTCTGACTGCTCGCTCTGCTGCGCCTCGCGCTGGGTCAGCGCGGCTTCGGCGGCGTCGGCTTCCGCCATGGAGCGGCAAGGCACGACCGTATGCAGGGAGGAAACGCCCGCCTGCCGCAGGAAGGAGGCGACTTCCCGCCAGGAAACGGCGAAACCGAATTCCGCGTCATTGCCGTCGGATACGGATCCGAAGCTGTTGACGCCCAGCACCCGCCCGCAATCGTCAACCAACGGCCCGCCGCTGTTGCCCGCGGCGAGCGGGGCGGTGTGCAGGATGGTGTCGAAGCTGTGGCTCGACCGGCCCGACGAAACGTTGCCGCTGGTCTTCACCGTACCCAGCGGCTCGATCATGTCCTTGAGGCCAAGGCCCTGCGCCCGGTCGACATTGCCGGGATAGCCGATGGCGGTCACATGCTGCCCGTCGCTGACCGCCCCGGCATAAAATGTGCTGACGGGAAGGTGGCCTTCCTCAAGCTGGATCAGCGCCAGGTCGTTGCCGGGCGAATAGGCGATCACGCGGCCGCCATAGCTTTTGCGCCCTTCCGACGGGATGACGCCGATGACGAGATTTTTTTCCTCGCGCGTCAGTTCCACAACATGGGCGTTGGTCAGCACCTTGTCGGGCGCGACGGCAAAGCCGCTGCCATGCCCGACGAAATAGGCGTCGCTGCCGTCCGTTGCGACGATGACGACGCGGACGACCCCGCGCGCGGCGGCGGCGATGTCCTGCTGTTCCGCCTGCGCGGCGGCGGGCAGCATGAGGGCGAGCACGAGGCACAGGCGGCGGAGGATGGCGACCATATGCGGCGCATTCATATGGCAAAGCCCGGCTGAGGCAATCGAGAAATGCTTTGAGAGCAAGCAGCGGGAAGGCTGGCGGCACGCGCCATGCTAATCCATAAGCATGAACCGGATGACCGACCTTTCCGCCCCGACGCCGATGGCAATGGATGACGATGCCTGCTGGGACGCGTTTCAGCGGCGCGATCGCGGCATGGACGGGCTGTTCGTCGGCGCGGTGCTCACGACCGGCATCTATTGCAAGCCAAGCTGCGCGGCGCGGCGGCCCCTGAGGGAAAACATGATTTTCCTGCCCGGGCCTGAGGCGGCGCGGGAGGCGGGTTTCCGGGCTTGCCTGCGGTGCCGGCCCGACGGAGTGGGGCGAGACCGGCTGGCGGTGGAGGCGGCGAAGGCCTTCATCGCCGCCGCTGAGACGCCGCCTTCGCTGGAGGATATCGCGGCCCATGCCGGCTATGCGCCGCATCATTTCCACCGGCTGTTCAAGCGGGAGACGGGGCTGACTCCCGCTGCCTATGGCCGGTCCCTGCGGACGCAGCGGTTGAAATCAGCGCTGGAGGAGGGCGAGAGCGTCACCAACGCCATCTATGAGGCGGGCTATAATGCCCCCAGCCGCGCCTATGCCGATGCGCAGCGGCATCTGGGCATGAGTCCGAGTGCGTGGAAGGATGGCGGGCGGGGCGTCACGATCGGCTATGCAGTGGTGGGATCCAGCCTTGGCCCCGTGCTGGTGGCCGCCACCGCGAAGGGGCTGTGCCGCATCAGCTTCGATGAGGATGAGAGCGCGTTGCGGCGGCGCTTTCCCAAGGCGGAGCTCGTGCCGGGCGACGCCGCCCTGGCGGGACTGGCGGCGCAGGTCGTGCGCCTGATCGAGGATCCCGCGGCGCCCGTCGACCTGCCGCTGGACATATGCGGCACGGCCTTCCAGCAGGCGGTCTGGGCGGCTCTGCGCGCCATCCCTGCGGGCGAGACGCGCAGCTATGGCGAGATCGCGGCCGCGATCGGCAGGCCCGGCGCGGTGCGGGCGGCGGGCACGGCCTGCGGCGACAATGGACTGGCGGTCCTGATCCCCTGCCACCGGGTTTTGCGCAGCGACGGCAGTCTGGGCGGATACGCCTATGGGCTGGAGCGCAAGAAGGCCCTGCTGGAGCGGGAAGGCGGCGGATGAACATCGCCTTTCCCCTTTCTTTTCCGCCGCATGACGGGCAATGATGAGGGGTATGCCGTCGGGGGGCGTTGATGGGAAAAGGATTGAAAGGGCTGCTGGCCCTGGCATTCATGGTGGCGCTGCTGCCCGATACGGCCCATGCCGCATGGTTGCAGGCCAAGAGCAGGCATTTCACCATCTACAGCGAAAGCAATGAAGCGAAGCTGCGGGACTTTGCGGAAAAGCTGGAAAAGTTCGACTGCCTGCTGCGCCGCGTGACCGGGATCGACGATCCGCAAGCGGGCAGTCCGGTGCATGTCTACCTGCTGTCGAACGATGCGAAGGTGAAGGCGATTGCCCGCAACCCGCATCTGTCGGGCTTCTACACGACATCGGACAGGTTCGCATTCGCCGTGCTGGGGCGCGGCCAGAAGACGGGCCAGTTCGATGCGGGCGCGGAAGAAATCCTGTTCCACGAATACAGCCATCACTTCATGCTGCACCATTTTCCGGCGGCTTATCCAGCTTGGTATGTGGAGGGATTCGCCGAATTCTTCTCGGTCGTGAAGTTCCCGAAGGACGGCTCCATAGAGTTCGGCCACATCCCCCTGATGCGCGCGCCGGGGCTGATCATGGCTTCGCCCTATCCGCTCAAGCAGCTGTTCGCCCGCGATACCGAAGGGCTGGGGCTGCGCGATGGCGACCGCTATTACGGCACGGCCTGGCTGCTCACCCATTATTATCAATATCGCCCCGACCGGCGGGAGGAGATCAGCCATTATCTGAAGGACCTGTCGGCGGGCGTGCCCGACATGAAGCTGGACAGCTATTTCGCCGGAGGCGTCGACGGGTTGGAAAAGGACCTGCGCGCCTATATGCGTCAGCGGCTGACGGCGTCCCGCCTGGCGGCCAACGCAGTCACCGTTGGCGAGATTGCGATCAGCCCTGTCGATCCCGTCCGGGGCGCGCTGATCGAAGACGAACTGCGGTTGATGAACCATCCTCCGGCGGACGAGCTTCCCCTGATCGCTGATTCGATCCGCGCCACCTCCGCCAAATTCCCGCCAAACGCCTATGCGCTGACGCTGCTGGCCGAAGCGGAATGGAAGGCGGAGAAAAAGGACGAGGCGCTTGCCGATGCGGATCGCGCCATCGCGCTCGACCCCGCTCTGTCGCGCGCCTACGGCGTCCGCGCCAATGTGCTGCTGGACCGCGCCTATGACAGCGATGCCGAGGCGGACTGGAAGGCCGCCAGGTCCATGATCGTGAAGGCCAACCGCGCCGACACGGAAGACCCGGTGCCGCTTGCCCTCTATTACCGCTATCATCAGATGAGGGGCGGGGAGATGCCGGACGTTGGCTATGACGGCCTTGCCAAGGCCTATGCGCTGTTGCCGCAAAATCCCGAATATCGCGCCAACTATGCCGCTTCCATGGCGGCGAGGGGCGATTACGCCCGCGCGTCCCGCCTGCTGGATCCGCTTGCTTTTTCGCCCCACCCATCGGGCATGCGGGAATGGGCGGTGGGGCAGAAGGCCGAATATGACGCCAGGGCGAAGGAGAAAGCGCCTCCGGCTAAACCGCCCGCCTCAGCCGCTCCATGACCGCGCGGCGTTCGGCCTTGCTCATGCCGCGCCAGCGCCGGATTTCCTCCATGGTCCGGCCGCAGCCGGTGCAGACGCGGCCCGCCTTGTCCAGCGTGCAGATGTTGACGCAGGGGCTTTCCATTGCAGTTCAGGCCCTCACATGAAGCTGTAGGGATCGACATCCACCGCGACGCGGGTGCCGGATTTCCATGTGATGTTGCCCAGCCATTCGCGGATCGCCGCCTGTACGTCGATCGCCCTTGTGGCGTGGATCAGCAGGCGGTGGCGATGACGGCCGCGCAGGACGGATAGCGGCGCGGGCGCGGGGCCGTAGACGCGCATGCCATCGATCATCGGCGCGGACTTGCCGATCAGCCGGGCGACCTGCGCCGCCTCGTCCGCATCTTCGCTGGAGATGATGATCGCGGCGAAGCGGCCGAAGGGCGGGGCGTTGGCGCGGCGGCGGTTTTCGGTCTCGACTTCATAGAAGCGTTCCGAATCGCCCGCGATCAGCGCCTTGATGACCTCCGCCTCCGGCATGCGGGTCTGGATGAAGACGCGGCCCGGCTTCTGTCCCCGCCCCGCGCGCCCCGCGACCTGCACGATCTGCTGGAAGGTGCGTTCCGACGCGCGAAGGTCGCCGCCTTCCAGGCCCAGGTCCGCATCGATCACCCCCACCAGCGTCAGGTTGGGGAAGTGATAGCCCTTGGTGACAAGCTGGGTGCCGATGATGATGTCGATGGCGCCTGCCTCCACCGATTTCACGAACTCGGCCGCCTTGGCGGGCGACCAGAGCGTGTCGGACGTAACGATGGCGGTTCGCGCCTGCGGCCAGAACGCCTTCACCTCATCGGCGATCCGCTCCACGCCGGGGCCGCAGGCGACCAGGCTGTCCTCCTCCTTGCACTCCGGGCAGAAGCGCGGGGACGGGATGACATGGCCGCAATGATGGCAGGCAAGGCGGCGCGTCAGCCGGTGCTCGACCATCCAGGCGGTGCAGTTGGGGCATTGGAAGCGGTAGCCGCAATGGCGGCAGAGGGTGAGCGGCGCATAACCCCGCCGGTTGAGGAACAGCAGGCTCTGTTCGCCCTTCTCCATCGTCTCGTCGATCGCGCGGATCAGCGGCGGCGCGATCCAGCGGCCGCGTTCGGGCGGGTCGGTGAGGAGGTTGATGCCCTCGATCGCGGGCATTTCAGCGCCGCCGAACCGGGCGGGCAGCTTGATTTCGCGATAGCGGCCCAGCTCCACCTGATGCCGGGTTTCGATGGCGGGCGTGGCGGATGCGAGGATGACGGGGAATTTCTCCATCAGCCCGCGCATCACCGCCACGTCGCGGGCATGATAATGAACGCCGTCCTCCTGCTTGAAGCTCGCCTCATGCGCCTCGTCCACGACGATGAGGCCCAGATTGGGATACGGCAGGAACAGGGCGGAGCGCGCTCCGACGACCACCGCCGCGTCGCCTGCCGCGATGGCGCGCCACGCCCGCCGCCGCTCGCTCTGGCGCAGGCCGCTATGCCAGCTCACTGGCACGGTGCCGAACCGCTTTTCGAACCGTTCTAGAAAAGGCTCGGTCAGCGCGATTTCGGGCAGGAGGACCAGCACCTGCCGCCCTTCGCGGATGGCGGCGGCGATGGCTTCGAAATAGACCTCCGTCTTGCCGGAGCCGGTGACGCCGTCGAGCAGGAAAGGGGCGAAGTCGCGCTGCCGGACGGCTTCGATGAACTCGCCCGCCGCATCGGCTTGGCCATCGGAAAGCTGCGGCGGCGCGTGATCGGGGTCGGGCCGGGGAAAGGGCGTGTCGATGCTGACTTCCACCGGCTCGAACGCGCCCGCCTTGACGAGTCCGCGGATCACCGCATCGCTGACCCCGCCAATCAGCGCCAGTTCGCGGATCAGGCCCTGACGCTCGCCAATGCGCTCCATCGCCTGGGCGCGCTGTTCGGTCATGCGGTCCGGCAGGTCCCCGGTGGCGCGATATTCGATGACGGTGCGCGCGCCCTCCAGCGCGGGCATGGACGCCAGCGTCATGCGCAGGACCGAAGCGACGGGAGCCAGATAATAGTCCGCCGTCCATTCGATCAGGCGGCGCAGCGTTTCAGGGACAGGCGGCGCATCGACCGGGCCGATGATGTTGCGCAGGCGATTGTCGCCGACGCTTTCTACATCGGGAAAGGCATCCTCTTCCCACACCACGCCGACCAGTTGCCTGGGGCCGAGCGGCGCGACGACGATGCTGCCGGGCTTGACGCTCATGCCATGAGGCACGCGGTAATCGAGTGGCCCAAGGGCGGCGTTCAAAAGGATGACACGGGCGCGCGAACTCATCTGCCCCTCCCTATCGCGTGAGGGGCGGGAGGCAAGGCGGGATTCCCGAAGAATGCGAGGATGCGGGCGCGCAGCCGGTCAGATCTTCCAGTTGAGGGTTAGCCAGGGGACATGGACCACGGCGTCAGGAGCGCTGTCGCGAACGCTTTGCTGCCGCATGTAGAGCAACTGCGCATCGAGCGACCTGCCCAGCGGCTGGCGCAGGCCGATCTGCTGGCGCATGGCGGCCACGCCCGTCTTGTCGCCGGGCCGCGCGCGGTTGAGGTGGAAGAAGAGTTCGGCTGCGGCGATGAGGACCGGGGCTTTTGGGGAGCCCAGGGGCAGGGACGCCTGCACTCGCTGGCGAAGCCGCCAGCTTGCACCATCGGCCGTGTCGAAGAAGCGCTGCTCTATCCGGGTGCGGGCAAGAAAGATGCCGCGCGTGACGGTCGCCTGCTGGAACAGGCGCAGCTCCTGTTCGGGGCCGGAGTGGAAGAAGGCGAAGCCGCCGCCGATCTGGAGCCCGTTGGCGATGCGGTGATCCAGAAGGATGCGCGCGGTCTGCTGCTCTCCATTGGAACTGTCGCGGCGGAAACGCTGGCTGAGGTCGAGCGAGATGCTGTCGGCCGGTGTCGCGGCGATGGTCAGGGATTCGGTGATCCACGCCTGCGTTTCTTCGGTGGCGGCTGTGGCTGGCGGGGCAGCGATCGCCGCCAGCAGGGGAAGGGCGCCCGATATGTGGCGTGGGCGCAAGGGGCGGGGCATTGGCGGGTCCTTTGGAAAGGTGCCGCCGTCATAATGTTACGCGGCTGTTTCCGTAAAGCCTGCCGCTGGCAATAATGGCTAATCCGGGCATCAGCCGCTAAAGGGGAGCCGATTCGCACATCCCGCCCCGGAGCATAGCCATGAAGTTCTTCGTCGATACCGCCGACACCAACGAAATCCGCGACCTTGCCGCCACCGGCCTGCTCGACGGCGTCACCACCAACCCATCGCTGATCCACAAGTCGGGCCGCAAGTTCGTGGAAGTGGTGGAGGAAATCTGCGGCATCGTCGACGGCCCCGTGTCGGCAGAGGTCGTCGCGCTCGACCATGAGACGATGATGAAGGAAGCCGCCGTGCTTCGGAAGATCGCGGACAATGTCTGCATCAAGGTGCCGCTGACCATCGACGGGCTCAAGACCTGCAAGGCGCTGACCAGCGAAGGCACGATGGTCAATGTGACGCTCTGCTTCTCCGCCAATCAGGCGCTGCTGGCGGCCAAGGCGGGCGCGAGCTTCATTTCGCCCTTCGTCGGGCGGCATGACGATAATGGCTTCGACGGCATGAAGCTGATCGAGGATATCCGCCTGATCTACGACAATTATGCTTTCGACACGGAAATCCTGGTGGCGAGCGTACGGCACCCGATCCATGTGCTGGAAAGCGCCAAGATCGGCGCGGACGTGATGACCGCGCCGCCCTCGGTGATCAAGGCGCTGTTCAACCATGTGCTGACGGACAAGGGCATTGCGGGCTTCCTGGCGGATTGGGAAAAGACCGGGCAGTCGGTTCTTTAATCGTCAGGCCGACCGCCTCCGTTCGTTTCGAGCGCAGTCGAGAAACGGAAAGGCACCCTCAAACCGTTTCTCGACTACGCTCGAAACGAACGGGGGATGTAAGTGATTGCCGCAACCTCTGGCCGCGCGCATCATTCTCTCATCCGTGAAGGAGAGGTGTGATGTTCGTCGCGGTCTATTGGTGGCGGGTGCATCCGGGCAAGGAGGACCAGTTCCGCGCGGCATGGCGGCGTGGAACTGACCTGATCCGGGAGAAATATGGCAGCTACGGCTCGCGCCTGCATCGCGATGCCGATGGGCGCTTCGTCGGCTATGCGGAATGGCCGGACGAGGAGACCTGGCGCGCGGCCTTTGACCGCAAGATGGTCTATGACGACCCGGAAACGCGTGCCGCCTTTGTCGATGCGATCGCCGAAGTGCCCGCCGATGCCGATCCCATCTTCACCATGACCGTGACCGACGACCTGCTTCTGCGCGCGCGGCCCGATGACAGCCCGCTCGATGGCGAATAGGGGCGGCCTTGATTTCGGCTGGGGATTCCTGGCCTTCGCGATGCTGATTGCGGGCGTGCTGCTGCTGGGCCTGGGCTGGCTCTGGTAACAGGCGGCGGAAGCAGCCGATGGCGACCCCGACAGGATTCGAACCTGTGACCATTCGCTTAGAAGGCGAATGCTCTATCCAGCTGAGCTACGGGGCCGCACCGGCGCTTCGATAGCGGGGCTTGTGCCCGCGCGCAATCATGCGCGCCATTGCATTTGCGCGGCGGCCCGATATGCAAGTGGCCATGACGGATATGGGGGTTCGGAAAATCGATGCGCAGGCGCTCGCAGAGCGGCCGATGCGCTATTTCGATTTCTTCATCGCCGCCTTCGTCGCCATATTGCTGCTGTCCAACCTGATCGGCGCGGCGAAGCTGTCGACGCTGTTCGGCTTCACCTTTGGCGCCGGCATCCTTTTCTTCCCGCTGGGCTATGTGCTGGGCGACGTGCTGACGGAGGTCTACGGCTATGCCCGCGCGCGCCGCTGCGTCTGGGCGGGGTTCGGCGCGATGCTGTTCATGGCGCTGATGAGTTGGGTGGTGGTGAAACTGCCCCCGGCGCAGGGCTGGCCCGACCAGAAAGCCTATGAGGCGGTGTTCGGCAGCACATGGCGCATCGTCTTCGCGTCGCTCACCGCCTTCTGGGCGGGCGAGTTCGCCAACAGCTTCGTGCTGGCGAAGATGAAGCTGCTGACGGAGGGCAAGCATCTCTGGATGCGGACCATCGGTTCCACCATCGTCGGGCAGGGGGTGGACAGCCTGCTGTTCTACCCGCTCGCCTTCTACGGTGAGTGGACCAATGCCCAGGTGCTGACCGTGATGGTCACCAACTGGCTGCTGAAGGTCAGCTGGGAAGCGGTGCTGACGCCGGTCACCTATCTGATGGTCAACAGCCTGAAACGCGCCGAAGGGCTCGACATCTATGACGAGGGCACGGACTTCACCCCGTTCCGCACGCGGCTTTAGGGGAAGAACGTCAGCCGGGATACCGCGCCCGCACGAAATACAACCCGTCCGGCGGAGCATTGAGCCCCAGCGCCGCGCGATCCTTTGCGTCGCGCGCGGCGCGCATGTCCTCCACGGTCCAGCGCCCCATGCCCACCAGCGCGAGGCAGCCGACCATCGAGCGAACCTGATGATGTAGGAAGGAGCGCGCCTCCGCATGGATGGCGATGCGGTCGCCGTCACGTTCCACGTCAAGCCGGTCGAGCGACTTGAGCGGGCTCTCCGCCTGGCAATGCGCCGATCGAAAGGTGGTGAAGTCATGCCGTCCCACCAGCAACTGCGCAGCCTCCTGCATCGCGGCGGCATCCAGCGGCTGGATGACGCGCCAGACGAGCCCGCTTTCGAAGGTCAGCGGCGCGCGCCGGTTGGCGATGCGATAGACATAGGAGCGGCCGGTGCAGGAAAAGCGCGCATGCCAGTCACCAGGCACGATCTCGCAGCCCATTATGGCGACGGGCTGGGGCCGCAGCCGCGCATTCATCGCTTCCATCAGGCGGAAGGGCGTGATCGGCTTTTCAATGTCCGCATGGGCGTGCATGGCGAGGCCGTGGACGCCCGCATCGGTGCGGCCAGCCGCGTGGATCACCGCCTGTTCGCCGGTGATGGCGTGGATCGCGTCTTCCAGCGCCTGCTGCACGCTCGGCCCATGCGCCTGCCTCTGCCAGCCCATGAAGGGGCGGCCGTCAAATTCGACGGTGAAGGCGAAGCGGGTCATGCGGTCACTTCCGTTCGCTTCGAGCGTGTCGAGAAGCGCTCCCCGGCCTCGCTCGAAACGGACGGTGAACGGCTTCAACCATCGACGCGGGTGCCTGCGGGCATGTCGTAGCCGCGAAGCAGTTCGCCCGGCGGCATGGCCCCCTTGCCCGCGCGCTGGATAAGGGCGGGGCGGATCGAACCATGGCCGCAGCCGATGAGCAGGCTGTTGTCCAGCAGTTCGCCGCTCGGGCCGCCATGCTCCTCGACATGGGCGGCCAGGATGCGGAAGCGTTCGCCGCGATATTCGAAGAAGGCGCCGGGAAAGGGATTGAAGGCGCGGATTTGCCGTTCGACCTGATGCGCATCGCGGGTGAAGTCGATCCGCGCCTCGCTCTTTTCGATCTTGGCGGCGTAGGTGACGCCGTCCTCTGGCTGGGGCACAGGCGGGTGAGCAGGCAGGTCGTCCAGCACCTCCACCATCAATTCCGCTCCGGCCTGCGCCAGTTCCCCGGTCAGCGCGCCTGCCGTCTTGTCCTCGATCGGGGTCACATGCTTGGCGCGCATGGGCCCGGTGTCGAGTCCCGCTTCCATGTCCATGATGGTGACGCCGGTGACATTATCGCCCCACAGGATCGCGCGCTGGATCGGCGCGGCGCCGCGCCAGCGGGGGAGCAGCGAGGCATGAATGTTGAGGCAGCCGAAGCGGGGCGCCTCCAATATGGCTTGCGGCAGGATCAGGCCGTAGGCGGCGACCACCGCCACGTCTGCGTTCAGCGCGGCGAAGGCGGCCTGCACCTCCGCATCCTTGAGCGAAACCGGCGTGCGCACCTCTATGCCCATTTCCTCGGCCTGGCTTTGCACGGGTGAGGGGCGCAGCGCCTTGCCGCGCCCTGCCGGACGGGGCGGCTGGCTGTAGACCGCCGCGACCTCATGCCCGGCTTTGGCCAGCGCGACGAGCGCGGGGACGGCGAAATCGGGGGTTCCCATGTAGATGATGCGCATGGCGGCCTCTCAACTCTTTTGACCCCGGACTTGCAAGCCCCTATCTCGGTTCCATGGCTTCTCCCGAGATCGATGCGTTGACGCAGGCGCTGTCCCGTCTGCCCGGCCTTGGCCCGCGTTCGGCGCGGCGCGCCGTCCTGCACCTGCTCAAGAAGCGGGAAAGCGCGCTGGAACCGCTGCTGCGCGCACTTGATGCGGTGAACGACCGGCTCGTCACCTGTCATATATGCGGAAATGTCGACACGGTCGACCCTTGCGGCATCTGCGCCGATCCGCGCCGCGACGCGCGGGCGCTGTGCGTGGTGGAGGATGTGGCCGACCTGTGGGCACTCGACAAGTCGCGCCTCTTCCCCGGCCGCTTCCATGTGCTGGGCGGGCGATTGTCGGCGCTAGAAGGGGTGCGGCCTGAGGATCTTTCCATCGACACGCTGATCGCGCGGGTCGAGGCGGGCGGCATCGATGAAGTGGTGCTGGCGATGAACGCCACGCTGGAGGGGCAGACCACGGCGCATTATCTGGCCGAGCGGCTGGAGCGCTTCCCGGTGCGCCTGACGCAGCTTGCGCATGGCGTCCCAGTAGGCGGCGAACTCGACTATCTGGACGAAGGCACGCTGGCGCAGGCGTTGCGCGCGCGCCGTCCGGTCGCTTGAAAAAGCCCGGCATTAGGGCTATTTTAGCATCATGGCCATTCTTCCGATCCTTGAGGCGCCTGATCCGCGCCTGCGTACCATTTCGTCTCCGGTGGAGACGATCGATGACGATCTGCAACGCCTGATCGACGATATGTTCGAAACGATGTACGATGCGCCGGGCATCGGCCTTGCGGCGATCCAGGTGGGCGTGCCCAAGCGCGTGCTGGTGATCGACTTGCAGGAACCCGAATCGGATGAAGAGGGCGCGCCAGCGGTCAAGAAGCCGATGGTGTTCATCAATCCTGAGATATTGGAAGGATCGGCGGAACTGTCGGTCTATAATGAAGGTTGCTTGTCGGTGCCGGACCAATATGCCGAGGTGGAACGCCCCGCGACGATCCGGGCAAGCTGGATGGACCGCGACGGCCGCATCCATGAGGAGCAGCTGGAAGGGCTGCTCGCCACCTGCCTCCAGCATGAGATGGACCATTTGCAGGGCGTGCTGTTCATCGACCATCTCTCACGCCTCAAGCGCGACATGCTGATGAAGAAGCTGGTGAAGGCGCGCAAGGCGGCCTGAACGCTGAATCGAAGTGTCAAGGAAGGCGCTCCGGCTGAAAAGCTGGGGCGTCTTTGCTTATGAGCTATGAGCCGTGCGCTCTGCTCACGATTATTGGCCGCGCTTAAAATCCTCCCCATGCGCCATGGGGAGGATTCGAGTAGCTGCAAACCTTCCTTTTGCGTTCCTTTGGCTCAGCCGGAGGCCATTCCGGCTCAGCCCACCCCGTCCGTGTCCAGCGCATATCCGGCAGACCGGACCGTGCGGATGATGTCGCGATATTTCCCGTCCGCGTTGATCGCCTTGCGCAGGCGGCGGATATGCACGTCAACGGTGCGCAGTTCGATATCGCTATCCTGTCCCCAGACGCTGTCGAGCAGCCGCTCGCGCGAAAACACCCAGCCCGGATGCTCCAGGAAATGCTTGAGCAGCCGGAATTCGGTGGGGCCGAGCGGGATCACCTGGCCGCCACGGCGGACCTTGTGGCCGACCGTGTCCATTTCGACATCGGCGAAGGTCAGCGTCTCACCCGCCAGCGCAGGGCGGACGCGGCGCAGCACCGCGCCGACGCGGGCGACCAGTTCGCGGGGGGAAAAGGGCTTGGTCACATAATCGTCCGCGCCCGTTTCCAGCCCGCGCACGCGATCTTCTTCTTCCCCGCGCGCCGTCAGCATGATGATGGGCACATTGGCCGTGCCGTTCATGCGGCGCAGGCGGCGGCAGACCTCGATCCCCGACAGGCTTTCGACCATCCAGTCGAGCAGAACGATGTCAGGCACATTTTCCTGCGCCAGGATCAGCGCTTCCTCACCATCGACGGTGTGGGCGACTTCGAAATCTTCACGCTTGAAATGCCAGATGAGAAGTTCTGCGAGCGCCGCGTCATCTTCGACCAGAAGCATCTTGGCTCTCGCCATATTCAGTCCTCCAGGGGCTGGGTGCCGCCGCGCTCGCGCTCCGGCAGGGTCTGGCCGGTCGCGGCATAATAGACCATCTCGGCGACGTTGGTGGCATGGTCGCCGATCCGCTCGATATTCTTGGCGATGAACAGCAGATGCGCGCATTCGCTGATCGTCTTGGGATTTTCGACCATGAAGGTGACGAGCGTGCGGAACACGCTGTTGTAGAAATCGTCGACCACCGTATCGCGCTTGCATACCGCCACGGCCAGGTCCGCATCGCGCGCGGCGAAGGCGTTCAGCGCGTCATGCACCATCTCGCCCGCGACCTGGCCCATCGAAGGAAGAAGCGCGATCGGCTCCTGCGTGCGCTGGTTGGACGCGACCAGCGGCACGCGCTTGGCGATATTCTTGGCATAGTCGCCGATGCGTTCGACCACGCCGACGATCTTCAGCGCCGCGATCACGTCGCGCAGGTCGTTGGCCATGGGCGCGCGCAGGGCGATGATCTCGATCGCCAGTTTCTCGACCTCCGCCTCGATCGCGTCGATGCGCTTGTCGCCGGTCACGACTTCCGCCGCCAGCGCCTTGTCATGGCGTTGCAGCGCCAGCATCGCGTTTTCGATCGCCGATTCCGCGCGCCCGCCCATTTCGGCGATCAGGCCGCGCAGCTTGTCCATTTCCTCGTCAAAGGCCTTGATCGTATGTTCTGCCATGTCTCGTCTCTCCGCTGGCATCGTTTCTTGCAGGCCGATGCCGGGTGTTTCGTTCGCCGGCTCAGCCGTAGCGGCCGGTGATATAATCCTTGGTCCGCTCCTGCCGCGGATTGGTGAAGATGTCAGACGTCACGCCATATTCGACCAGTTCGCCCAGGTGGAAGAAAGCGGTGCGCTGCGACACGCGCGCGGCCTGCTGCATATTGTGGGTGACGATGACGATGGCATAGCGGCCGCGCAGTTCGTGGATCAACTCCTCGATCTTGGCCGTGGCGATCGGGTCGAGGGCCGAGCAGGGCTCGTCCATCAATATGACTTCGGGTTCGACGGCAATGGCGCGGCCGATGCACAGGCGCTGCTGCTGACCACCCGACAGGGCGGTGCCGCTGTCGTTCAGGCGGTCCTTCACTTCCTCCCACAGGCCAGCGCGGCGCAGCGACTTTTCGACGATGACGTCAAGGTCCGCCTTGCTGCTGGCAAGGCCGTGGATGCGCGGCCCGTAGGCGATATTTTCGTAGATCGACTTGGGGAAGGGGTTGGGTTTCTGGAACACCATGCCGACCCGCGCGCGCAGCTGCACCACGTCCATGCTGGGGGCATAGATATCCTCGCCGTCCAGCGTGATCGTGCCTTCGACCCGCGCGCTCGCCACCGTGTCGTTCATGCGGTTGAGCGTGCGCAGGAAGGTCGACTTGCCGCAGCCCGACGGGCCGATGAAGGCCGTGACATTGTCCATGTCGACGTCGATGGAGACGCCCTTGATCGCCTGCTTTTCGCCGTAAAAGACCTTCACGTCGCGCGCGGTCATCTTGGTTTCGGTGGCTGGCACCAGGGTTTGCGGTTCGTGCATCATCGTTACCACCGTTTTTCAAACTTGTTGCGCAGGTAGATGGCGAGGCCGTTCATCGCGAGCAGGAAGATCAGCAGGACGATGATGGCGGCGGATGTCTTTTCGACAAAGCCCTTGGAGACTTCGTCCGACCAGAGGAAGATCTGCACCGGCAGCACCGTTGCGGGATCGGTAATCCCGCCCGGCGGCGTGGCGATGAAGGCGCGCATGCCGATCATCAGCAGCGGCGCGGTTTCGCCCAGGGCGCGGGCCATGCCGATGATCGTGCCGGTGAGGATGCCGGGCAAAGCGAGCGGCAGGACATGGTGGAACACCACCTGCACGGGGCTGGCCCCGATGCCGAGGGCGGCGTCGCGGATGCTGGGCGGCACCGACTTGATGGCGTTGCGGCCCGCTATGACGATGACCGGCATGGTCATCAGCGCCAGCGTCATGCCCCCGACGAGCGCCGCCGAGCGCGGCAGGTGCAGGAAGTTGAGGAAGATCGACAGGCCCAGCAGGCCGAAGATGATGGAGGGGACGGCCGCCAGATTGTTGATCGACACTTCGATGATGTCGGTCAGCCAGTTCTTGCGCGCATATTCCTCCAGATAGACGGCGGTCGCAACGCCGATGGGGAAGCTCAGCACCAGCGTCACCAGCATCGTCAGCAACGATCCCTTGAACGCGCCCCAGATGCCGACCTGCGTCGGATCGGTGCCGTCGCTGCCCGTCAGGAAGCCGGTGTTGAAGCCGGTCGACAGAAGGCCAGCTTTTTTCAGGCGATCGACGGCCGCTTCGGCTTCGGGCGCGCCATCGCTCTTGGCGGCAAGGTCGATCGCGGTGGAGGCGGGCAGGCGCAGCGTTTCCGTCCGCCCAAGGATTTCGGGATCAGCCTTGATCGCGTCGCGCAGAACGGTCCAGGCGGTGGGGGACACCCATTCTTCGGCATCGGGGCCGAGCGCCTTCTTCACGACTTCGCCCGTCACCATCGGCAGGTTGGCGTTGGCGAGCGCCTGATCAGTGATCGCGGCGGGGTCCAGCAGGATGGGGGAGGCCGGGAAGTCGGTCTTCACCGCGATCTCCGTGCGCGTGAAGCCGTTGAGGCCGTTGCCCAGCATGCTGAACAGCAGGAAGGCGAGGAAAGCGGCGGACAGCAGCACCGCGAGCAGGCCCGCGGCCTTGAACCGGCGCTCAGACGCATAGCGCCGCGCGATCCGCCTGCGCATGGCGTCCGACTTCCAGTCGGTGGGGAGGCGTTTTGCGGTCATAGCGCTTTCCCGTTCGGACCCAGGATGAACGGCGTAGGTAAGGACAGGCTCATTCGTAGGCCTCGCGATATTTCTTCACGACCCGCAGGGCCACGATGTTGAGCAGCAGCGTCACCACGAACAGGACGAGGCCCAGGGCGAATGCCGCCAGCGTCTTGGCGCTGTCGAATTCCTGGTCGCCGGTCAAAAGCTGCACGATCTGCGTCGTCACCGTCGTCACGCTGGCGAACGGGTTCAGGGTGAGGTTGGCGGCAAGGCCAGCAGCCATCACCACGATCATCGTTTCGCCGATCGCGCGGCTCACCGCCAGCAGCACGCCGCCGACCACGCCCGGCAGGGCAGCGGGGATCAGCACCTTGCGGATCGTCTCGCTGGTGGTCGCGCCCATGGCCAGGCTGCCGTCGCGCATCGATTGCGGCACGGCGGCGATGCTGTCGTCGGCCATGGAGGAAACGAACGGGATGATCATCACGCCCATGACCAGACCGGCCGCCAGCGCGCTTTCCGACGATGCGCCATGAATGCCGATCGCAACGGCGAAGTCGCGCAGCGCGGGCGCGATGGTGAGCGCGGCGAAATAGCCGTAGACCACCGTCGGAACGCCCGCCAGCACCTCAAGCATCGGCTTCATCCACCTGCGGACGGCGGGACGGGCATATTGGGTCAGATAGACGGCGCTCATCAGCCCCAGGGGGATGGCGACGACCATGGCGATGATCGCGCCGATGAAGATGGTGCCCCAGAAAAGCGGCACCGCCCCGAACGCATCGTCATTGCCATAGCCGAGCGCCGCCGATTGGGGGCTCCATTTCGTGCCGAACAGGAAATCGACGGGGCTCACCATCGAAAAGAAGCGGAAGCTTTCCCACAATAGCGACACCACGATCCCCAGCGTCGTGACGATCGCCAGCAGAGAGGCGATCAGCAACGCCGCCATCACCAGCCGCTCCACCCGCGTGCGCGCCCGGAAATCGGGGCGAACGCGGGTAAAGGCGTAAGCGCCCCCAGCAAAGGCGAGGACGATCGCCAGCGCCGCCCCGGCATAGCCGAACTTGTCGCTCGCCTGCCGGTAGGGTTCGACAAGGCCCTGCGAAAGCGGGTTGAACGCGCCCGCCTGACGCCCGGTCGCAATCGCGCGGGCTTCGGCCAGCACTGCGGAGCGCGAAAAGGCGTCGGCGGGCAGGTCCTGCGCCGCCGGGCTTTGCAGCACATCCTGCGTCACGAGGCCCGGCGCGACATTCGACCAGACGGCAAGGAAGATGGCCGCCGGAATGAGCGTCCACAGCGCGACATACCAGCCATGATAGCCCGGAAGGCTGTGCACCGCGTCGCGCCGTCCCGACGCCCGCGCCGTGGATTGCAGCCGCAGCGCGCGGGCGCGGGCGCTGACCCAGGCGATCGCGCCTAGGCCGGCCAGCAGCAGGAGGATTGCAGGACCTGTCATCGTCTTCGCTTATTTCAGCTTCGAACCGTCAAGCACGGCCAGCGATTTGACCGCTTCGGCGTTCGCCTTGCGGACATCCTCAGGCGCGGCGACCATGCCGCGCTTGGTCAGGGCGCCGTTCGGGGCCCAGTTCGCGACGAAGGTGTTGAGATAGGCCTGAAGGCCGGGGATGGCCGTCATGTGCGCTTTCTTGACGTAAAGATAGAGCGGACGCGCGCCGGGATATTGGCCGGTGGAAACGGTTTCGTAGGTCGCTTCGATGCCGTTGACCGGCACGTCCTTCAACGTGTCCTTATTTTCTTCAAGGAAGCTGAAGCCGAACACGCCGACCGCCTGCGGGTTCGCGCCCAGCTTCTGCACGATCAGATTGTCGTTTTCGCCCGAGTCGACATATTTGCCGTCTTCGCGGACGCGGGTGCACGTCGCCTTGAACTCGTCCTCATCCTTGTCCTTGAGCGCCTTCATCGCCGGATCGCTCTCGCAGCCCTTGGTCAGGATCAGTTCGGCGAGCGAGTCGCGGGTGCCGCTGGTCGATGGCGGGCCGAAGACGCTGATCGGGGTGGCGGGCAGGCTGGGGTCCACATCCTTCCAGTTCTGGGTCTTGTTCGGTCCCTTGCCATAGGGATTGGCGGCCAGCGCCTCATAGACGATCTTGGGCGTCAGCTTGAGGCCGGGACCCTTTTTGGATTCGGCGAAGGCCAGGCCGTCCACACCAATCTGGACTTCGATGATGTCCTTGACGCCATTCTTCTGGCAATCGTCGAATTCCGACTTCTTCATGCGGCGCGACGCGTTGGCGATGTCGGGGTGCTGCGCGCCCACGCCAGCGCAGAACAGCTTCATGCCCCCGCCAGTGCCGGTCGATTCGATGATCGGCGACTTCATGCCCGGATTGCCCTGCACGAACAGTTCAGCCGCCGCCGTGGCGAAGGGATAGACGGTCGATGAACCAACGGCGCGAATCTGGTCGCGCGTGCCGCCGGCGCCGCCGCCCGCACCCTGGTCGCCGCAGCCGGTGAGAGTGAATGCAGCCGCAGCCGTCGCGGCGAACAAGGCGAAATGCTTCACGGGAAATCTCCATCATTATGGCCGCGATCGCAGTCGCCGCCCCCCTCATGGGAACGCGCCTTAACCGCGCTACGTCGCGCCTTTGTGACAATCCAATTGCATTTTTATGACATCGCCTCCTGCACGTCATTTCAGTCGCTTGATTTCAGCCGTGCCGCCACGCGGCCTTGTCGCCTTCGGTGCTGCGCGGCAGCAGGATGGAAACGGTGGTGCCCTTCCCCAGCACGCTGCTGATATCCAGCCTTCCCCGGTGGCGTTCGACGATATGCTTCACGATGGCAAGGCCAAGGCCGGTGCCCCCCATGGCCCTGCTGCGCCCCGAATCGACGCGGTAGAATCGTTCGGTCAGGCGGGGCAGGTGATCGGGGCCGATGCCTTCCCCCTCGTCGGCCACGCAGATGCGCGACATGCCGCTTGGACCTTCGCCCAGGCTCACGCGAATCGGCGTGCCGGGGCGGCCATATTTCACCGAATTGCCGATAAGGTTGTGGAGCAGTTGCGATAACTGTGCCCGGTCGCCCTGCACGGCGGGTAGGCCCGGCGTGATGTCCATTTCCACGTCGCGGCCCCGCTCGTCATGGCTGGCGCGGAAGACGCTCACCGTTTCGGCCACCAGTTCGGACAGGTCGACTTCGCTGACCGGGGCGCGATATTTCTCCGCCTCGATCCGCGACAGCGACAGAAGATCCTCGATCAACCGCTGCATCCGCCGCGCTTCGCCTTCCATGATCTTCAGGAAGCGCTGGCGCGTTTCGGTGTCGCGGCCAAGATCGGGATCGGCGAGCGTCTCGATAAAGCCCAATATGCCCGCCAGCGGCGTGCGCAGTTCGTGGCTGGCGTTGGCGACGAAATCCACCCGCATCCGCTCCGCCGCATAAGCGCCGCTATGGTCGGCAAGGTGGACCAGCCGCCGCACCTGCGCGGGATCGCCCAGCGGCGCGATCCGCATCTGCCAGCGCTGCTCGCGCGTGCCCAGGCCCACCAGTTCGACCATCGCGGGCTCCGCCATCGGGGCCTGATTCGCCAGCCGTTCCGCCGCCGCCGGATGGCGGATGGCGATGCGCGCATCCTCCCCCTCGATATGAGTCCCCAGCAGGCGCTGCGCTGCACGGTTCGCCCGCAGGATGCGGCCTTTCTCGATCAGCAGCAGCGGGTCGGAAATGCCCTCCAGCAGGCTTGTGAAGTCGGGATGGGCGGCAAGGTCGGGCATGGGCGGCTCGGCAGGGGCGGCGGGTGCCTCCGTTCCGGGCTCCGCGCCCTGAGAGGTGATCAGCAGCACCGCCACGCCTGCCAGCACCGGCAAGGCGACCGCCAGCGGCGCCGCGCCCAGCATCAAGGCGCTGCCCGTGGCCAGCAGCAGCACGGCAAGAGAGGCGATGATCTGGGAGATGGTCAGTCGATTCATGGTTACCAAGCTGGATTTTCGGCGCACTTGCTGCGATGGCTGGCCAATAGCGAGCAATCTTTACGCTTTGGCAAGCGCGATAGCGGATCATTATGGTATGAGCGAGCAACTGCCCGGACAGGCCGCAAAGGCGGATGAAGAGGAAGCAACCGGCCTTGCCGTGTCCTCCCGCCGCCAGTTGCTGATGGGCGGCGCGGTGGCGGCTTCGGCCATCGTTTCCATCCGTCCGGCCCTCGCCAACACGGCCGCCTCGGTCCTCAACTGCACCATCAACGTCCCGGATCAGGGGCGGGCGGGCAATTATATCGCCCCCAGCGGGCAGGTGGTGCCCGCTGGCACGCCGGGCGCTTTCCCCGGCACGGGGCGCAGCTTCACCGGGGAACAGGTAAAACAGGCCCTGCGCGGACGGCCGCTGCCGGGCACGAGCTATGAGCAGAATCAGGCCTATCTGAACTATATCCGCCGCCTTCAGTCCGGGACGAGCGGCTTTACCTGTTTTGCTTCCTTGCAAATGCCGCGTTAGGCACCTGATTACTCCTCTGCTGTAAAGCGGTGGCGAAGGACCACCGGCAGGAAGCAGGGTTGTGACCAGATTAAGCCGCTATTGCCGATTGGAACGCGATGCGATCGCGGCTTGCGCGCTGGACGGCATGACGCTGCTCTACCATCGCGCGTCGGGCCAGACCCATATGGTGATCAGCCCCGTGCCGGAGATATTGGACGCTCTGGACGAAACGCGTCCCGCTTCCCCTGCGGACATCCACCGCCACATGAGCCAGCGCTACGAATTGGGCGATGCCGCCGAAGCGGTCGCCCTCATCGGCGCGCATCTGGCGGAACTGGCCGGGCTGGGGCTGGTGCGCGGCCTGTGAAGCATCATATCACCATCGGGATCGGACCGGCGGTCTTCCGGGTCGGGTCGGCCTGGCGCGATCCGATCGACCGGCTTGCCAGCCTCTATGCCGCCTATCCCGTTCTGCCCGGCGCGATAGCGGATTTCAGCGTGCGGCTGGAGCCTGTAAGCCCGTTGCGCCGCTGGCTGCGTCCCTCGATCTTCATCACCGGCGATCATGGCCTTGCCGAAGCCGCGCCGATGAGCCTGGCGCATGGTCTGCTCGCGGCGGAAATGGGCATGAACCTGCAAATGGCGCTGGGCTGGCGGCGGCACCTTCTGCTCCACGCCTCCAGCGTCGAGAAGGACGGGCGCGTGCTGGTGATGACGGGCGAGTCCGGTTCGGGCAAGTCCACCCTGGCCGCGCAGCTTGGCGAGCGGGGCTGGCGGCTGATGGGCGACGAATTCGCGCTGCTGGACCTAGAAAGCGGGTGGATATTTCCCTTCCCCCGGCTCGTGTCGCTCAAAAATAGCGCGATCGGCGTGCTGGCGGCGGACGTGCCGGAACAGCGGATGGGGCCCTTGCTGGCTGGCACTGCGAAGGGGGACATCCGCCATCTCGTGCCGCGCTCCACCGCGATCGATCGCATGGAGGCGGGCGGGCAACCGGCCTTGCTGCTGTTCCCCCGCTTTGGCGGAGACGCCGACATCCGGCCGGTGGGACAGGCGGAGGTCTTCATGCGCCTCACCCAGGCATCGACCAACTATGTCGCGCTGGGGGAAGCGGGATTTCGCGCGCTGACCCGCTTCGTCCAGAATGTTCCCGCCCACGCGATCGACTTTCCATCGGGCGAACAGGCGATCGCCATGGTCGAGCAATTATGGGCGGAGCGGGCATGAGCGCCGCGCTGCTGGTGCAGGCCTTGCGGCAACCGGCCTCCGTCGCGGCGCTGGACGGGGCGGGGTGGAACGCCCTTATCGCGGCGGCACGGGCGGAAAGGCTGATCGGCACGCTGGCGCTGCGCATTGGCGATGGCCCCGTGCCGGAGCCGGTGCGCCGGATCTGGGCCGACGCGCGCAGGGAGGCGGAACGCGAAACCCGGCAGGCGCTGTGGGAAGCGGACCGGGCAGCGGCGGCGCTTGCGGATTGGGACGGCCCGGTGGTCCTCCTCAAGGGCACGGCCTATGCCGCCGCCGGACTGACGGCGGGGGAGGGGCGCTTCATCGGCGACCTCGACATATTGGTCCCGCGCGGGGCCATGGCGGATGTGGAGCAGCGCCTCATCGCGGCGGGCTGGGAATGGGTCAAGCAGGACCCTTATGACGACGCCTATTACCGCCAATGGATGCACGAACTGCCGCCGCTGATCCACCGCGATCGCGACCGCATGATCGATGTGCATCACACCATATTGCCGTTGACCGCGCGGCAGAAGCCTGATGCGGACGCGATGCTGGCCGCCGCCGTTCCCATTACCGGAAAGTTATATATTCTCTCGCCGGAGGACCGGGTCTGCCACGCCGCCGCCCACATGCTTGCCGATGGCGACCTTGCGGGCGGGCTGCGCAATCTCTGGGACATTCACTGCCTGCTGGCCGATGCCGACCTGCGCAAGCTGGATGCGCGCGCGCGGCGGCACGGCATCGCGCCGCATGTGCGGCAGGCGCAGCGGCTGGCGGATGCGCTGTATGGCACGGGCAAGGCGCGGCTGACCCTCTGGGACCGCATCGTCCTGCGCCGCCTGCTCGCGCGCGACGGCTGGGGAGGGGAAAGCCGGAAGCTGCTGCGCTCGGCCTTCTATATCCGGTCCCACTGGCTGCGGATGCCGCCGCTGATGCTGGCGCGGCACCTGCTCACCAAATGGCGCAAGGGGCATCGTCCCGGATAGGCCGCTGGCCCGCGCCTGTCCGGGAAGGAACCGGACGCTCCGGTCAGTTGCCCTTGTTCCTTTCAGGATGATCGCGCACGGGCTCAGGCTGCTTCACGCCTATATCCTTCCCGCTTTTCACGCCGGAGTCCGCGCCGGTCTTGACGCCGCTATCCTTTGTGCCGCCGCCACCTCCGCCGCCAGCCGACTGCGCGATCGCTTCGGACGTGAGCGAGGTGGACACCAGGATCGTCATCGCAGGAGGAACCGACGCAGCGAACCTGCCGCAGGTCTTGAGGAAGCTGCGTCTGTCTTCGGCGGCGGAAATCGGCTTGTCTTCCATGGTCATCACCTCCTTGCGAAGCGCACAGAGTAGATCACCTCATCACTTCTCCCGCTTGCTAAAGAGGGTGATGAACCAAAGTCCAGGGTCAGCCGAAGGGTGGAGGAGGGCCGCCGTCCCGCCAGCCCGCCTTCCGGTCAGTCCCTCTTCAATATGTCGAGCGCCAGCACGGTCATCGCCTCGCTGGCGGTGGCGATGACCTTGTCGGCTTGCGGGGCCCAGAAGGGGCTGTGGAGCGAAGGGAGGCTCGCCTGGCCCGCCGCCGCCTTCGCCATCTGTTCCGCGGGCACCCCGCCCACCCAGAAGATGAAGCTGTTGATGCTCTTGTCCGCGCGATAATAGCGGCCGAAATCCTCGCCGCCCATCGACGGCTTGACCTCCATGACATCGCCGCCGGGGAAATGCGCCTTCAGCCTGTCGGCCATCTGGTTGGCGAAGGTGGGCGGGTTGTAGGCGGCGGGGGTGAACTCATCCTTCACGCTCACCACCGGCATGCGGTCTTCGGGGATGCCCGCCGCGATCGCTTCGCCGCGCGCGATCCGCTCTATGCCCCGGATCAGCTTTTCGCGGGTCTCGTCCGAATAGCTGCGCACCGTGAGCAGCAGCTTCGCTTCGTCCGGGATGATGTTGTGCTTCGCCCCGCCGATGAAGCTGCCGACCGTCACCACCGCCGGGTCGAGCGGGTCCTGTTCCCGGCTGACCAGCGTCTGGAGGGAGGAGACGATCCGCGCGCCCAGCACGATGGGGTCGCGCGCGGTCTGGGGATAGGCGCCGTGCCCGCCGGTTCCCCGCACCACTATGTCCACGCTGTCGACATTGGCGAGCGCATAGCCCGGCGTGTAGCCGATCTTGCCCGCCTCCAGATTGGCCGCGTCATGAAAGGCCAGCGCATGGGTCGGGCGGGGGAAGCGCGTGTACAGCCCGTCCTCCAGCATCAGCCGCGCGCCCCGGCCGACTTCCTCCGCCGGTTGCAGGATCATCACCAAAGTGCCCTTCCACCTGTCCTTCATGGAGGAAAGCAGGCGCGCCGTTTCGATGAAGGCGGTCATGTGCGTGTCATGGCCGCAGGCGTGCATGACGCCCGTCTCCACGCCATCGGTCGTCTTCGTCCTCACCTTGGAGGCGAAGGGCAGGCCGGTCTGTTCCGTCACCGGCAGGGCGTCCATGTCCGCGCGGATCAGCAATACCGGCCCGCCGCCATTCTTCATCACCGCGACGACGCCCGTGCCGCCTACCTTTTCCGTCACGTCGAACTTCATCGCCTTCAGCCTGCGCGCGAGCTTGGCGGCGGTGGCGCTTTCCTGTTCCGACAGTTCGGGATTGGCGTGAAGGTCGCGATAGAGCGACATCAGCCCGTCCATGTCCCTGGCGATGGCGGCTGCGATCTCGTTAGGCGGGGCAGGAGCAGCGGGGGGCGCGGGCGGCGTCTGCGCGTGCGACGGTGATGAAAGGCTGGACGCGGCCACCAGAGCCGCCAAGGCATGACGCATGATGATGAAGCTCCCGTTTCGATGGCGAGCATAGCTGTTTGGCATCGACTTGGAAGGGGGCGGCAACGCCTGCGCGATGAAGCGGCGCAGGAGCGCAACAGGCCCGGCCAGCATAATGCAAATGCCGGAAGCGCCCGCAAAGGAAAAGGCGCCCGTCATGAGACGGACGCCTTCCTCTGATCGCTATGGGATGGATCAGAAGTGGAAGATCACACCCGCGGTCGGGCGGAAGCTGTCGAAATCATAGGTTTCGGTCTGGAAACGCAGGCGAATGCCGCTGTTGCCGGTGATGCCGCCCAGGCCGATGTCCTTCGGGCCGACTTCAACGCCGACGCCGTACATCCAATCCTTGCGGTTCGGCCAGCCCTGCTTGCCATTGACCCACTGATAACCCGCCGATGCGAAGATCATGCCGCTGTCACCGGCGCGGGCGCCAAAGCGGCCCTTCACGCCATATTCCCAATCGATGTCAGCCCAGCCCTTGGTCGCATTGCCTTCCACGCCGACGAAGACGGGGCCGAGCGGCACGTTGATGCCCGCGACGCCGCTGAGGATCGCGCCGCTCATCACGGTTTCGCCGGGAACGCTGCCGAATTCCGATCCACGGTCGAAGCTGTGCCAGCCGCCAAGCACGCCGACATAGGGTTCGACGCCGAAAGCGGGCGTGCCGTCAGGCGCGGTTTCTTCCTGAGCGAAAGCCGCCGAAGGCAGCGCTGCCGCCAGCGCGGCTGCGAAAAGAAATTTCTTCATGGATTACTCCCTTTAAGCAGTTTTGATGATCAAACCCGTCGGGGAGGAAAACTGCACGAGGGAAGGTTGGTTTCCCGCCCGGAAAACAAATGCTTCCGCGCGTGACAAATTTATCACAATAATTTAGCGCGGCTGGCGGCGCCGGAGCAGGGATGCTGCGGCGCCGAAGAGGATGTTCGACGCGCGGCTATTGCGCGGTCCAGCCGCCATCGATGCTCATGTTCGCGCCGGTGATATTGGCCGCTGCGTCGCTGCACAGGAACAGCGCCATGGCGGCGACCTGCTCCACGGTGACGAACTGTTTCGTCGGCTGTCCGGCAAGCAGGACGTCGTTCATCACCTGCTCGCGCGTCATGTTCCGCGCCTTCATCGTGTCGGGGATCTGGTTTTCCACCAGCGGGGTCCAGACATAGCCGGGCGAAATGCAATTTGCGGTGACGCCGAAGGTCGCGAGTTCCAGCGCCAGCGTCTTGGTAAGGCCCGCCAGGCCATGCTTGGCCGTCACATAGGCGCTCTTGAACGGGGACGCGGTCAGCGAATGGGCGCTGGCCGTCTGGATGATGCGGCCCCACTTTTTCGACTTCATATAGGGCACGGCCAGACGCGACGTGTGGAAAGCACTGGTCAGGTTGAGCGCGATGATCAGGTCCCATTTTTCGACCGGAAATTCTTCGATCGGAGAGACATATTGCATGCCCGCATTGTTGATCAGGATGTCGACCCCGCCAAAGGCATCGGCGGCTTCCTTCATCATCGCCTCGATCTCGGCGGGCTTGGTCAGGTCATGACCGCTGTAGAGCGCCCTGGCTCCGCTCGCCTGCTCCAGCGCCTGCCGCTCCTGCTCGATCGCCTGCGCGTCGCCAAAGCCGTTGATGACGATGTTCGCGCCCTCCGCCGCCAGCGCCTTCGCATAGGCAAGGCCGATGCCGGAGGTGGAGCCCGTGATCAATGCGGTCTTTCCGGCCAGAGACTTGGTCATGCGTTCTTCTCCTTGAGGTGATCGGGCGCGTCGAGGTCGAAGGTGGCGCTTTTCCCGTTCAATATGTTGCGGGCGATCAGGTCGCCCTTGTGCATGACTTCCTGCACCGCGTCGCGCCCCTGCGACCAATGGTCGAGCATGGTCGAGCGGGAAAATTCGAAGTCGCGCGCGCCGCTTTCCCAGGCGCGGCTGCGGTAGATCAGGTGAACGATGTTGACCGATCCGCGATCCAGGCACTGGCGCAGCCTCAGCGCGTCGGGATCGTTCTGAAGCTCCGGGGGCAGCTTTTTCAGCAGCGCGGCGATGGCGCGGTGCTCGCGGCGCAGGCGCAGATATTGATCCGTCACCTGACGCGTGCGGCTGGAATATTGAATGTCCTTGGTGCGCGAGTAAACGTCCGTCATCTGCTGCGGCTTGGGGCCTTCGGCGGGGAAAAGGTCCACCTGGAACACCAGCATGTCCTCGCTCTGATGATCCAGCACATGGGCGAGCGGCGTGTTCGACACGATGCCGCCGTCCCAATACCAGCGCCCGTCAATCTCGATCGGCGGCAGGCCCGGCGGCAGCGCGCCCGAAGCCATGATGTGGCGGGCGTCGATGCGCGTCTTGCCATCGGGACCGCGCGTGTCCCAATAGGCGAAATTGCCGCTTTCGACATCGACCGCCCCCACCGACAGGCGCACCGGCCCGTCGTTCAGCAGGTCCCAGTCGACGCAGGCGTCCAGCGTGTCCTTGAGCGGCGCGCTGTCATAGAAGCTGATGGCCCCCGGCGTTCCCTCCGGCATCAGCGGCGCTGGCCACAGGCGGGGGCGGAACATGCCGGGCACGCCGAATGTCGCCACCGCGCCCGCCGCCATCAGATGCGCGGCCTCGCGGATATGGTCGATTTCCGGCAGCACGATATTGGGCATCCCGCCCGACACGGTCAGCCAGAATTTCTTCAGCCTGCTGAGCCGCCGGTGCGGCAGGTTGCCCGCGATGATCGCCGCATTGACCGCGCCGATGGAAATGCCCGCGACCCAGCTTATGTCGATCCCCAGATTGTCCAGCCGCTCGTAGACACCGGCCTGGAAGGAACCGAGCGCTCCGCCGCCCTGCAACAACAAGGCGACCTCATTGGGAAGGGGCAGCGGCGTCGTGCCGCGGCGGCGGATTGGGGGATCGATATCAGCCATGTCGCAGTGCAATATAACTAATGTCAGCGGCATTCCAACGGGCGGCGTGTGATTATCCGTGCGCTTAGGCAACCAAAGCCGTATCGCAACCGTTCCGAGGCTGGTCTACAGCCTGCACCAGGGCGGCGAGGGAGAATGTCATGCGGTTGGACAATGAACAGGAAAGTTCCAACTTCGAGGTGCAGAGCGGACGCGGGGGCGGATTGGGGGGCGGGCTTGGCGGCGGCCTTGGCATGCTGCTGCCCTTCATCGGCAGCCGCTTCGGCTGTGGCGGCATCGTCGTCGTCCTGATCATCCTGGCGGTGATGGGCGTCAATCCGCTCAGCCTCGTCGGTGGCGGAGGCGGGCCGGTGCAGCAGAATGCGGAGGTCAGCCGCGATCCGCAGAAGCTGACGGACATTCAACATTGGTCGCTGCGGGTGCTGGGGTCGACCGAGCGGGTCTGGGGCCAGATTTTCAGCGAGGCGGGTCAGCAATACCGGCCGACCGTCCTGTCCTTCTATTCCCAGAATGGCGCGTCGGGCTGCGGCGCGGCGCAAAGCGCGATGGGGCCCTTCTACTGCCCCAATGACCAAAAAATCTACCTCGACACCGACTTTTTCACTGAACTGCGCCAGCGTTTCGGTGCTCCGGGGGATTTCGCGCAGGCCTATGTCATCGCTCATGAGGTCGGCCATCATGTGCAGGATCTGGAAGGCACTTTGCGTCAGGTGAACCAGCGCCAGCGCGCGGTGAACGAAGCGGAAGGCAACGCCCTGCAAGTGCGGGTCGAATTGCAGGCGGACTGCTATGCCGGGGTCTGGGCCAAGCGTACCGGCCTCATGGAGGCCGGCGATCTGGAAGAAGGCATGACCGCCGCGCAGGCGATTGGCGACGACACGTTGCAAAAAGCCGCTGGCCGCCGCCCCGTGCCCGAAAGCTTCACTCACGGCAGCAGCGAGCAGCGGATGCAATGGCTCCGCAAGGGACTGGCCAGCGGCGACCCCGCCCAATGCGACACATTCAAGGGGTGAGGGGATAAGTACGCCTATTAGCAGGGTGAAGAGGTGAAGGCTGAAAGGGTGAGGGACCGATCAACCCGAACACCCACCCCGTTCGCCCTGAGCTTGTCGAAGGGTCCTACTTCTTCTTCAAAAGGAAGAGTGGGATTCAATAACCAGCCTAACCATAAATGATTGTTTTTAAATCATCTGACCGCCACGCAAATCAATGATGATCAAGCTTCCTGAGCAAATCCATCATATCGTCGGGCAGGCTCTCCCGCCGGGCGCGGAAGGTGGAGCGAAGCGCATTGCCGATGCCTTCATGAGGCTGCGGAAGACCGATCGTCACGACAGCGCGCCGGGAGCCGTCAGGCCCTCCGTTCGATGCTCTCAACGATTTTCGCTGCATTTCCATGTATGTTCAACGGCCAAGATGACGAAAAGTTTCTGGCGTTCACGTTCCACCGGCGCGATAGCGGTCCCGTTATGGGAGAGGCGCAGGTGACGGACTGGACGGCGGTAGCGGAGCGGATGCAGGCGCATTCGCCTTTTCTTTCCAGGCAGATGGACCGTTTCACGGCGGTGACGGACCTGCTGGCGGCGGGCGATCACGACGCGGCGCTCCAGGCCGCGCGGGACATTGCCGATCCGGCCGATGGCGTCGCCCGGTCGCTGCGGCGGCGCAAGGGCGCGCTGGCGCTGGTTACGGCCGCTGCGGACCTTTCGGGGGCATGGCCGCTGGACCGCGTGACCCGCACCTTGTCCGACTTCGCCGACCAGGCGCTGGAGGAGGCTCTGGCAACCGCCTTTGCCGAACGCTACCCCGATGCGCGGCCGGAGGGCTTTGTCGTGCTGGCGCTCGGCAAGCATGGCAGCCGCGAACTCAACTATTCCTCTGATATCGATCCCATATTGCTCTACGATCCCGCCCGTCTGCCCCATGGCGAGCGGGAAGATGTGGCGGACGCGGCGGTCAGGATCGGGCGGCGGGTCAGCGAGCTGTTGAACGCCCGTGACGGCGACGGCTATGTGTTCCGCATCGACCTGCGCCTGCGTCCCTCGCCTGAAGCCACCCCCATCGCCCTGCCGGTGGAAGCGGCCATCGGCTATTATGAATCGACCGCCGTGGGCTGGGAACAGGCGGCCTTCATCCGCGCCCGGCCAGCGGCTGGCGATTTCGCATTAGGCGACTATTTCATTCAGCAGATTCGCCCCTTCGTCTGGCGCCGCAGCCTCGATTTCGGCGCGATCGACGCCATCGTCGACATCTCCCGCCGCATCCGCGATCATTATGCGCAAGGCCAGGCATTCGGCCCCGGCTATGACCTCAAGCGCGGGCGGGGCGGCATCAGGGAAGTCGAGTTTTTCGCGCAGGTCCATCAGCTCATCCACGGCGGCCGCGATCCGGCATTGCGATCGGGCAATACGCGCGAGGCGCTGCGCGCTCTCGCCACAGTGGGCGTGCTGGAGCAGGAAGACGCGCAGCGGCTGGACGAAGCCTATGTGCTGTTCCGCACGATCGAGCACCGGTTGCAGATGGTCGAGGATCGCCAGACGCACGAACTGCCCAAGACAGCCGAGGCAATGGACAATGTCGCGCGGCTGCATGGGCTGGCGGACGGCGGCGCGCTGCTGGACCTGCTGCGCCCGAAGGTCGAATGGGTCGGCCGCAACTATGACAAGCTGACGCCCGCAGCGAAAGACGAAGCGCTGTCGCATGATGAGGAGCGCTTGGCGGCGCAACTGACCGACATGGGCTTTGCCGATGCGCAGACGCCGGTGGCGCGCATCACACGATGGCGCGGCGGCACGATTCGGGCGTTGCGCAGCGCGCCGTCCCGCGAAGCGCTGGAAGAACTGCTGCCGGGCCTCATGCGCGCGCTCGCCAAGGCGCCTGATCCGGCGCGAGCGCTCAACCGGCTGGACGACCTGATCGGCCGGTTGCCGAGCGCCATCAACTTCTTCAAGCTGCTTGCCGCCCGGCCGGGCCTGGTGGAGCTGCTGGCGGAACTTCTGAGCCATGCGCCGACGCTGGCCGATGCACTTGGGCGCAGGGCGGAATTGCTGGACGGCTTGATCGACACATCCGCCTTCGATCCGCCGCCGCCGGTGGAGGTGCTTGCCGAACAGTTTGCCCAGCTGGAGCCGGGCGAGGATTATCAGGCGCTGCTCGACCGCGTGCGCCAACGGGTGAATGATCGCCGCTTCGCGCTGGGCGCGCAGATTATTCGCGGCGGCGATCCGCTGGAGGCGGGCCGTGGCTATTCCCGCGTGGCGGAGGGCGCAATCGAAGCGCTGGCGCGTGCGACCGTCGCGGAGTTCGAAAGCGCGCATGGCAAGGTGCCGGGTGGGGAGATGCTGATCCTCGCGCTGGGCAGGCTGGGCGGGGGCGTGCTGACCCACGCGTCCGACCTTGACCTCGTCTATCTCTTCACGGGCGATTTTCTGACGGAATCAGATGGTGCCCGGCCGCTGGGCGCGACGCAATATTTCAATCGCCTTGGCCAGCGCATAACCAATGCCCTGTCGGTGCAGACCGCAGCGGGTCCGCTGTACGAGGTGGACACGAGGCTGCGGCCTTCGGGCGCACAGGGGCTGCTGGCAGTAAGTCTGGACAGCTTCGCGCGCTATCAGCGGGAGGAGGCCTGGACCTGGGAGCATCTGGCGCTCACTCGCGCGCGGCCCGTGTTCGGTTCCCAGCAGGGCAGGGCGGCGCTGAACGCCATCCTTTCCGAAACACTGGAGCGGCCGCGCGATTTTGACGAGCTTGCGCGCAATGCCGTCAAGATGCGCGGCGACATCGCCAAGCACAAGCCGCCGTCGAGCGATTTGGACGTCAAACTTGTCCCCGGTGGACTCGTCGACCTGGAGTTCCTGATCCATGTCACGCAATTTCAGCATAATATGGCGTTCGACCCGGATCTGCGGGCGGCGCTGGCGCAATTGGCCGCTGCCGGGCATCTGCCCGCTGAACTGGTTGCGGCGCATGACCTGATCACGCGCTTCCTGATCGTGTCGCGCCTTGTTTCGCCGGGATCGACCGAGCCGCCTGAGGCCACGCGGCCGGTGGTCGCGCGCGCATGCGGCGTTGAAAACTGGGAGGCGCTGCTTGAAAGCTACGATCAGGCCCGGCAAAGGGTGCGCGATGCCTGGGCGGCGCTGGCTGCGCGCTTTGAGGAGAAGTGACGATGCTGGAAGTTGGTGACGTCTTGCCCGATGTGGCACTCAAGGATGCGGATGGCGTTGATTTCAACCTGTCACGCTACCGTGGCGCGCCGCTGGCGGTTTATTTCTATCCGAAGGCGGATACGCCGGGCTGCACCAACCAGGCGAAGGACTTCACCAGTCTGCAACAGGATTTCGCGGCGATCGGCGTACCCGTCGTCGGTATTTCGAAGGACAAGCCCGCCAAGCTCAAGAAGTTCGCCGATAAATATGGCCTTGCCGTCACGCTGGCGTCGGATGAGCCAGGCACGGCATGTGAGGCTTTCGGCACCTGGGTGGAAAAGTCACTCTACGGCCGCAAATATATGGGCATCGAGCGGGCAACCTTCCTGTTCGACGCTGGCGGCAAGGCCGTCCGCGTCTGGCCGAAAGTGAAGGTGAAGGGCCATGCCGCCGAGGTGCTGGAGGCTGCGAAGGCGCTTTGAGCCTGCCTCTGCCGAATGAGAGCGTAGGCGCCGCCTGCGCTCATGTGCTGAACTGCGCTGATCCTTATAAGAAGGTGATGGCGGCGCGGCAGACCGCTCGCGCATGGGCGAAGGGGCGGCTTGATCACCGCTTCGACGTGGCGATGCCCGATCGGCCTGCACGCCCCGGCAAGCCGGAGCTCCTGCCACCCAACCAGATGCCAAGGCGCGGCAAGATGGGGTCGGACCGGGCACGCGCTGCCATGCTACACGCGCTCGCACATATTGAATTCGTCGCAATCGATCTGGCGTTCGACCTGATCGGCCGATTCGGAGGAGATTTCCCCCGCGCCTTTACCGAAGACTGGATGCGGGTGGGGGCGGAGGAGGCGATGCACTTCGCACTGCTCGACCGCCGCTTGCGGCAACTGGGCAGCTTTTACGGAGCGCTGCCCGCGCATGACGGTTTGTGGCAGGCCGCGACTGAAACCGCGCATGATGCAATGGCGCGCTTGGCCGTGGTGCCGATGGTGCTTGAGGCGCGGGCGTTGGACATCACTCCCGCCACCGTGGAGCGGTTTACCCAGGCGGGGGACGAACTGTCAGCGCGAATGTTGAGGCGCATTATGGCCGATGAGATTCGGCATGTCGCGGCGGGGACAGCATGGTTCAACCATGCGGCGAACCGAGTGGGGCTGGACCCCGCAAATTCTTACCAAATCCTTGTAAAGCGCCATTTCCGGGGTGCGTTGAAACCTCCGTTCAACGACTCGGCGCGTCGGCAAGCCGGTTTAACGCTGGAATATTACGCCGCGCTTGCACAATGAGCCGTGATTTGCACTTCTGCCGCTGCGGGTGGCGGCTTGTGCCGCAATTTGGTCAAACGGGAGCGCCGAGAGGCTATAGCCTTCGGTGAATAGTCGGGGTCGCAATGTTGATTACTCATTTCAATGCACGCCGGGCGCGATGGTTCCGGTCGGCTTTAAAATTGGCGGGCGCCGCAGGTTTGGCAGGTGTCCTTTCGGCGGCGGCGCCAGCCGCGGCCAAGAGCATCGAGGATGATCCGTACGGAGATGCCTCCGAAATCAACACCAGCCCCCTTGGGCCGTCCGATGTTGGTTTTTCGAATCTTTTCTCCAGCTTGCAGCGGCTCGATGGCGAAGCCAAGCAGGCCAACTACATCCCCTCTGGCCGTCCTGTCGAAAAGCTGTCGCTGACGTCCAACTTCGGCGTTCGCTCCGACCCGTTCAATGGCGGCGCGCGGATGCATAAGGGCGTCGATATTCCCGGTCCGGTTGGCACTCCGATCTATGCGACCGCTGATGGCATCGTCAGCCGCGCCGGGTGGGCCAGCGGCTACGGCAACCTCGTCCAGATTTCGCATGGCGGTGGCATGGAAACCCGCTACGGCCATATGTCGAAGCTGATCGTTTCCGCTAACAGCTATGTACGCCGTGGCCAGCTCATCGGCCTTATGGGATCGACCGGCCGTTCGACCGGCAGTCACCTGCATTACGAAGTGCGCGTCGACGGCCAGGCTGTGAACCCGCTGCCCTTCGTGGCTGGTCCCGACTATCTGGTGGCGATGAACACCAAGCCGCCGATCGCCATGGGCGGCCCCACCAAGGCGCAGGAAAAAGCCGCCGACTGAACGAGCTTCTTCTTCGACCCTTTTCAAGGCCCGGCACGCCATGGCTTGCCGGGCCTTTTGCTTGATCCTATCTAAGCGCCATGGCCGATATTGACCTCACTCCTTCCGCTGCCGCCCGCGTAGCGGCCATTGCCGCCAAGCAGGGCAAGCCCGCGATCCTGCGCCTCGCTGTGGAGGGCGGCGGCTGTTCGGGCTTTCAATACCGGTTCGGATTGGCCGATGCGATCGAGGCGGAGGATGTCAGTGTCGAGCGGGATGGGGTGACGCTTGTGGTCGACGATGTCAGCCTTGACCTGGTGCGTGGTTCGGCCGTGGACTTCGTGTCGGATCTGGGCGGCGCTGCGTTTAAGGTGACCAATCCCAATGCGACCGCCGGCTGTGGCTGCGGATCAAGCTTTTCGATCTGAATTTTCTTGCATTATGCCCTAGGAGCACGTTCGGTTGCACAGGCTGGACTGGCGCAGTTGCAATGTAAGAAAGGCTCCGAATGCGCATCGCCACCTACAATATCAACGGCATCAAGGCGCGCCTGCCGCGCTTGCTGGAGTGGCTGAACGAAACCCAGCCCGATATCGCGTGCCTGCAAGAGATCAAGACGTCCGACGAGACCTTTCCGCTCAAGGATATCGAGGATGTGGGCTATGGCGCGATCTGGCACGGGCAGAAGGGGTTTAACGGCGTGGCCATATTGGCCCGTGGTGAGACGCCGGTGGAAGTCCGGCGCGGCCTCGAAGGTGAGCCTGAGGATGAGCATAGCCGCTATATTGAAGCGGATGTGAAGGGGGTGCGCGTTAGCAGCATCTACCTGCCCAACGGCAACCCGCTGCCGGGCCCGAAATTCGATTATAAGCTGCGATGGATGAAGCGGCTGCGTGAACGAGCCCGGCAGATCTGGGCGGAAGAGGTGCCCGCCATTCTCGCTGGCGACTATAATGTCATCCCCCGTGACAAGGACGTCTATTCAGTCAAGGCCATGGCGGGTGATGCATTGATGCAGCCGGAAAGCCGCGCAGCTTACCGCCGTCTGCTGGGCGATGGCTGGACCGACGCGATCGCCAGCAAGCATCCGGCAGGCGGCGTGTGGACCTACTGGGATTATCAGATGAATGCCTGGCCGCGTGATGCGGGCTTTCGTATCGACCATCTGCTGCTGAGTCCCGCCGCGGCCGACCGCTTGATCGATGCGCAGGTCGACAAGGATTTTCGCGGGCGGGAAAAAGCCAGCGATCATGCCCCTGCCTGGGTAGAACTGGCCGAATAATTTATCCGGGTATATTGACTATAATTACCCGGATATTATAAATCATGCCGCAGGAGGACGGCATGACGCGGACATACACGGTTTTTTCAGGAGATCTTTGGATTGCGACCGGCGATGAAGATGAAGTGCGCGCGGCCCTGCGCGCCATAGGAAATGACGCGCAAAACCTACTGCTGTTTGATGACGCTACTGGCCGTCAGGTCGATATCGATCTGCGTGGCGATGGTCAGGAACCATCACGAGGACGCGGCCGTCCTAAGTTGGGGGTGCAAGCACGCGAAGTGACATTGCTTCCGCGTCATTGGGAGTGGCTGGCCGCTCAGCCGGGGGGCGCATCGGCGGCGCTGCGGCGGCTGGTGGAGGATGCGCGTAAGGCACAGGAAGACGCACCCTCTCCACGCGCAGCCATGGATGCAGCCTATCACTTCCTGACCGGCATGGCGGGCGATCGCCCCGGCTATGAGGATGCGATAAGGGCGCTCTATGCGCGGGACAGGCAGGGCTTTGCCAAGGCGGCAGAAGAATGGCCGTCCGCCATCCGTGATCATGGCGCTGCGCTGGCCGAGCCCGCCTTCGCTACTCCCAGGACATAGGGGTCGCTTCATGCGCGGGCCATTGCGGCTACCTTCATGCCCTGGCGCATGGAACGGTCGCCGGAGACTTCCTGCGAGGTCCAACCTTGCGTTTGGCGGCGATAGGCGACGTGGTGGCCGCGCTGGAAGCCTGCACCGTCCCAGACCACGACCTGTAATTCGATCTCATCATTGTGATGGACGTGCAACCAGTTGAAGCTCTGCGGTTCGGCATTGCGCAGCCGTGTCGAGGTGGCGGTGCCTGCCTGGATCACGAGAGCGCCGCCCGCGTCCGCCACCATCTTTTGCGCGGCTTCGGCATAGGTGCGGTGGAAATGCCCGGCAAGAGCGATGTGGATGCCCGCCTGGCGCGCAGCCGCGACGGCATCCTCATGCCGCCCAACCGCTTCGCTGAGTTCCCCGCCCTTGCCAATCGGCATGGCGAAGAGCGGATGGTGCGTCACCAAAATGCGCGTCTTTTCCGTTGCGACCGCAGCGAAACGTTCACGTAGCAGGCGCATCTGTTCATGGTTAATGCGGCCATCCTTGATCGTCAGCGACCGGGCCGTGTTGATCCCCAGGATGGCGACTTCCGCATCCTCATACCAGGGGCACAGATCATTGCTGATGTAGCGTTTGTAGCGGCGCAGCGGCGCAGCGAACCGCCGGATCACGTCATAGAGCGGCACGTCATGGTTGCCGGGAATGACCAGCAGCCGCATGCCAGCGGCCCGTAGCCGGTTGAGCCAGGCGGATGCATCCCTGAATTGTTGCAGGCGCGCGCGCTGGGTCAGGTCGCCGCTGATGATGACAAGATCGGGTTGCGCTTGTTGGAGCCATGCTTCGGCGGCGGATACGACCTTGGGATCATGCGCGCCGAAATGTATGTCGGACAGGTGAGCGATGCGAGCCATCCCCTTCCAACGAGCGCATGCGCGATATTGTTTCGCATTGGACCCGGCGCGCCGCTGGCGAGTTGTTGAGGCCATGGAAAATAGGTCCTTGCCGCAGCAGGCGGCCCTTGTCGTCAATGTGCACAGCCGCAGGGGCGAGGCGCTTTTCGAAGAGGCGAAGCAGAAGCTGGAAGCCGCTGGCGTCAGGCTGGTCAAGGCGCATGCCGTGTCCGATCCTGCCCGATTGCCGGGAACAGTGCGGCAAGTGGTGGAGGAAGGCGCGCCGATGGTCATTGTCGGCGGGGGCGACGGGTCCCTGTCCGGCACGGTCGATGAACTGGTCGGCAAGGAGTGCGTGTTTGGCGTGCTGCCTTTGGGGACGGCGAACAGCTTCGCCAGGACGCTCGGCATTCCTCTGGACCTGGACGGCGCGATCGACGTCATTGCAACTGGCAGACGGCGGCGGATTGATCTTGGCATGATCGATCGCGACTATTTCGTGAACGCGGCCTCGCTCGGCCTGTCACCGATGATCGGGCAGACCGTGCCCGCTAAACTGAAACGCTATCTGGGACGCGTGGGATATCTGGTCTGGGCCGTCAAATGCTCCGTCAGCTTTCGTGCCTTTCGCCTGACCATCGACGATGGTGCGCAGCAAAGGCGCATGTGGTCGACGGAGGTCAGGATTCTCAACGGCCCCTATCATGGCGGCGTCGAACTGTCGGAGCGGGCCGATGTCGACAGCGGTGAACTGGTGATCCAGGCAGTCGTCGGGCGGAGCCATGCACGGCTGGCGTGGGACTGGTATTCCAAATTCTTCAAGCTGCGCGATCGCGATGCCCATACTGAGGAGTTTCGCGGCAAATCCTTCCGCATTGAAACGCATCCGCGCCAGCGTATCTCGATCGACGGGGAAGTCGTGGCGGCCACCCCCGCGACGGCGAAGGTGGCGCCGGGGGCTATCGACGTGGCGGTGCCGCGCTGACGGGCGCTGCGATCAGAGGTCCTTTTCGTAGATCTGGTAGATCTTGTTCACCTTGCTTTCGATCGCGTCGGCGATGGCGTTCATGCCCTGATTGTCGTCAAGCACCCAGCCGATCTCGCCCCGTGTCGCGCCATAATGAGTGGTCGCGGCGCGCCGGATATATTCGATCATCATGAAGGCGAGCTGGCTGGCGAGGCGGGACGCCTGGAGCCGCTGAACCACGCCCATCAGCGGCACGCGCATGGTACGGACCTGGGGCTTGCGCAGCCACCAGAGCAGCTTCGCCCAGCCGAAGGGGAACAGCGATCCATTGAGCGGCGCGGTCGCTTCGTTTAGGTCGGGCAGGGTCATCATGAAGGCGACTGGTTCGCCCTCCAGCTCGGCGATCATGATGAGGTCGTTGAAGACGATCGGTTTCAACTGCTTGCCGAAATGCGCCACTTCCTCGTCGGTGATCGGGACAAAACCCCAATTGCGGCCCCATGCGTCGTTCAGAATGGCGAGGATGATGGCCGCCTCTTCATCGAACTTGCTCTTGTCGACCTTGCGGACGCGGATACGATCGCTCTTTTCACCGGAAGCGACAATCCGCTGGATCAGCGGAGGAAAGGGCTTGGTGATGTCCAGCTCATAGGTTTTGAGCTGCTTGACCGGCTGATATCCGGCCCCTTCGATCATTGGCTGATAGCTGGGCTTGGCATGGCCCATCATCACCGTCGGCCTGTGGTCAAAGCCCTGGATGAGCAGGCCCGGTTCTTCCCAGATCGACAGAGATATCGGTCCCAGGACCCGTGACATGCCCTTTGCGCGAAGCCAGCCTTCCGCGGCTTCGATCAGCGCGGCACCGATTTCGGCGTCCTCCGCTTCGAACAGGCCGAAATTGCCGGTGCCTGGCCCCATGCCCTGTTCCGCTGGCTGGCTGAGCGCCAGATGATCGATATGTGCCGACACGCGTCCCACCACTTGGCCGTTGCGGCGGGCGAGGAAATATTGCGCTTCGGCATGACCGAAGAACGGGTTTTTCCCAGGGGTGATCAGGGCATACACCTCACTCTTCAACGGCGGTGCCCAATGGGGATCGCCCGCATAGAGACGCCAGGGAAGATCGACAAAGGCCTTGCGATCGGCCTTGGAAGCGATGGGAGTAATCACCAGATCGGAATGGGCCACGGCTGAGCTTTCGCTAAGAGATGGGAGCAGTTCGGCGCTTGGCCCGCGATTGTCAATCGGGCTTTCACAAAGGCGAAAACGTCATCTTGCTGCCACGATCTAAGCGCAATTCCTGGTTAGGAGCGCATGCATGACTGTGCATGACCCGATCTTTGCGAGCGCTCCGGTGAATCGTAAGGCGATCCCCGACGATGCCGCGATGCTGCGCGCCGCCGCAGACCTGACGCGCGAATATTCGGTGGCGAATCCGGCGATCTATTGGCCGGACATGCTGGCTTCGGCACTGCTGGGATATGCCGCGCTGGCTACTGCCATCATGGTGGACAGCGTTCCCCTGGCCCTGTTGAGCGGGTTGGTGGCGATGCTGGCGCTCTACCGCGCGGCCAGCTTCATTCACGAGCTGACCCATATCCGCAAGGGCGCGCTGCCAGGCTTCCGGCTGGGCTGGAATCTGCTGGTGGGCATTCCGCTGATGATTCCCTCCTTCCTCTATGAAGGGGTGCATACGCAGCATCATGCGCGCACCCGCTATGGCACGGCGGACGACCCGGAATATCTGCCGCTGGCTTTGATGAAGCCGTGGTCATTGCCGCTGTTCATCATCGTAGCCTCGCTCGCGCCCATCGGCCTGATCCTGCGTTTTGCCGTTTTGACCCCGCTGGGCCTCGTTCTGCCATCGTTGCGGCGGTTGGTGCGGGAGAAATATTCGGCGCTGTCGATCAATCCCGCCTATCGCCGCCGCGCGCCGGAAGGCGAGTTCCGCCGGCAATGGCTCTGGCAGGAAGCGGGCGCTTGCCTGTTCGCGATCGCGCTGGTGACCAGCCCGGCGGTTCTCGGATGGAAGCCGCTGCTCGTCTATATGGCCGTGCATTCAGGCATGACCGTCATCAACCAGCTGCGCACCCTTGTCGCGCATCTGTGGGAAAATGAAGGCGAGGCGATGACAGTGACAGCCCAATATCTCGACTCCGTCAACGTTCCGCCTCCATCGCCCTTCGCCGCCCTCTGGGCTCCGGTAGGGCTGCGCTATCACGCGCTCCATCATCTGCTGCCCAGCGTGCCCTATCATGCCTTGGGCAAGGCGCATGCCCGGCTGATTGCGACGCTGGGCACGGAATCACCTTATCATCGGGGCAATTATGCCGGCATGTGGCCGCTGGTGGGGAAGATCGCGCGCAGCACGATGGTGAAGCGCTAAGGCAGGATGCGGCGCGCCCCTGGCCTGGGGCAGGCGCTCATTCCTCAGTGCGGAACAGGACGGTTTCACCCAGCAGCAGGAACAGGAAGAAGGGCGCCCAGGCGGCAAGGAAGGGCGGGTAAGCGCCAAGATTGCCCATGGCGAGCGAGAAATTATCCGCCACGAAATAGGCAAAGCCAAGCGCCATTCCCATGACCGCGCGGACAAACAGCTGGCCGGAACGCGCGAGTCCGAAGGCAGCGACCGATCCCAAAATCGGCATCAGCAGTGCCGACAACGGCCCCGACACCTTGTGCCACAGACTTCCTTCCAGTTCCGCCGTTGGCCTGCCTGCATCGCGCAGGTCCGTAATGGCGTCGCGCAATTCGCTGAAAGTCATGGCATCGGGATCGACCTTGGCCAGCGTGAACTGATCCGGCCGTATGTCGCGCCCGAAGCGGACGGTGCCGACCTGCCGTTCGGTGCCGCGTGCGACGTCGAACTGGCGCGCGTCCTCCAGCACCCAGCTTTTCGTCGCGGCGTCATAATGGCCCCTGGGAGCCTGGATGATGGTGACGAGGCTGTTGTTCACGCGGTTGAAGATCTCGACCTTCCGCAACTGAACGGCGGTGCCGCGCCCCGCGACGATGGCGGCCGTCACCAGATTGTTGCCCTCCCGCACCCAGGGACTGGTTTTTATCCCGCTGTCGCGCGGCAGGGGTCCATAATCTACCGCCTGCCACGCGCTGAGCCGGGCAGTGGAGCGCGCCACGATCCTTTCATTGAAGGCGAAGCTGATGAGCGCCACAACCAGCGCCGATGCGATCAGCGGCGCCAATATCTGATGCGCTGACAGGCCAGCCGCCTTCATCGAGATGATCTCGCTATTCTGGTTGAGGCTTGCGAGCATGATCAGCGTGCCGAGCAGCACTGAGAAGGGCAGGAACCGGGCAATGATCTGCGGCATGCGCAGGCCTACATAATGCCACAGTTGCGCGTCGCCATTGCCCGCATATGCGAGGATATCACCGGATTCGCCCAGCAGGTCGAGCGTCTGAAGAACGACAACGAGCAGCGCCAGCACCGCGAATGTGCGGGTGAAGAACAGGCGCGCCATGTACCAGCTAAGCTGGCGGGAGGGGAAAAAGTCGAACTGCATGATGTCAGCTTATCCCTTCCGCTGCGAGATCGGGCTTTTTGCGCCGTCGCCCCAGGCGCAGCAGCTTGCCCACCTGCTTGCCAAGCTTGGCGAAGGCATATTCCAGCGCGCCGATCGGCTGTCCGCCAGGGCGATGGGCAACGACATGATACATCCACAGGATCAGGGCAGCGGTGGCCAGGAACGGCGTCCATAAAGCTATGATCGGATCGATCCGGCCAAGAGCGCCGATGCTCTGCCCATATTCGTTGATCTTGTGATAGGTGACGATGAAGACGATCGACAGGAACACGCCCAGCGCCGAGGTCGATCGCTTGGGCGGAATCGCGAAGGCGAGCGCTGCGAGCGGCAGCAGAAGCATCATCGCCACTTCCACCATGCGGAAGTGAAAATTGGCGCGTATCTCGTTGCGCAGCTTGGGCTTGACCGAAGGATCGCGGCCCATGACCGCCAGTTCGATGATCGTCTTCTCCCGGTCGACATTGCGTCCCCGGAACCGCTCGATCTGCGGCAGGTCGATGGGAAGGTCGTGGCTGGAGAAAGACAATATGCGCGGCGATTTATATTTGGGCGCGTCGTTCACCAGCACGCCGTCGCGCAGGCGGAAGATGATGGTGTCGGGATCGTCGGTGGCAAGGAAGCTGCCTTGCGCAGCCGTGACGGCGACGGTCTGCCCATCCTTCCCCACGGCGCGCACGAATATGCCTTGCAAATTGCGCCCGCCCTCCAGGCTGCGCTCGATTCGCAAGGTCATCCGCTTGCCCAGACTCGTGAACTCGCCGACCTTGATCGATGCGCCAAGCGCGCCTGAACGCAGTTCGAAACGCAGTGCTTCATAGGCATGGCGGGATAGCGGCTGGACGAAGCCGACGATGCCGAAATTGAGCAATGCCAGCGCGATTGCATACATATAGGGCACGCGCAGCAGGCGGCCGTAAGACAGGCCCACCGCACGCATCACATCCAGTTCGGAAGAGAGGGCCAGCTTGCGGAAGGCGAGCAGAATGCCCAGCATCAGCCCGATCGGGATACCCAGCGACAGATATTCGGGCATCATATTGGCCAGCATCCGCCATACGACGCTGACCGGCCCACCCTCTGCCGCCACGAAGTCGAAAAGACTGAGCATCTTGTCGAGTACGAGCAGCATCGCGGAGATCACCAGCGTGCCGAGCATGGGCAGGGCGATCAGCCGGGCCAGATATCGATCAATGGCGGTCAGCATTCTCTATGTGGTCGTCCCATCACCATGATTTGGCCGCAAACCCACCCCATAGCGGAATCACGGAAAGAAGTTTGCGGGGCGAACAGGGGCTCGCCGTCCGGTTCATTGGGCGGCTATAGCTTCACGGAGTTGGATGGTCATGTTCAAAGTTTCGGTGGGTCTCTTGCCGGTGGCGCTGCTCACCGCCACCCCCGCAATGGCCCATGGACAGGAAATCAGCAACGACCTCGACCGCTGCGGCGCTTCGGCCACGGGGCCGGCGGTGCTGGTGGACGTCCGGGGATTCGCTGCGCCAACGGGCAAGGTGCGTCTGCAAACCTACCCCGCCACCAAAAGCGCCTGGCTGGCAAAGGGCGCCTGGCTGAACCGCATCGACACGGCAGTGCGGCCCAGCAATGGGGCCATGCGCTTCTGCATGCCGGTGCCTGAGCCCGGCCGCTACGCCATTGCCGTCCGCCATGACCGCAACGGCAATGGCAAGACGGAGATTTCGCGCGACGGCGGCGGCTTTTCCAACAATCCGTCCATCAGCATCTTCAACCTGGGCAAGCCTTCGGTCGAGAAGGCCGCGATTCAGGTTGGTCCGGGTGTGACGCGGATCACCATCAACCTTCAATATATGTGATCCCAGATGGTCCACGTCGCGCTCCTGTCCAATCCCAAATCCACGGGCAACCGGCAGAGCCTGCCGCGCGTGCGCAGTTACTGCGCCAGCAATCCCGACATCTTCCATTATGAGGTGGAGCATGTCGACCAGATCGGCCGGGCGTTGCAGACCATCGCGCGCGTCGATCCGGTGGTCATCGTCATCAATGGCGGGGACGGCACTGTTCAGGCCGCGCTGACCGAACTATATCAGGGTGAGCATTTCAAGGGCCGGGTGCCGCCGATCGCCGTGCTGCCCAATGGCAAGACCAACCTGATCGCGCTCGATCTCGGCATCCACGGCGATCCTATCAAAGCGCTGGAAAGGATCGTTCAGATCGCCAAGGCGGGCGTTGACGACCATGTCGTTGCGCGAGAATTGATCGCTCTTTCGGATGGCGGTGCCGATACGCGGCCGGTGCTGGGCATGTTTCTGGGCGGGGCAGGCCTTGCCGATTACATGCTCTATTGCCGCAACCGCATCTATCCGTTGGGACTGTCCAATGGCCTTAGCCATTTCCTGACGGTGCTAGCAGTGCTGGCGTCGCTAATCTTCGGGATCAAGGCGCACTTCCTGCCGCAATCCAGCCATCCGGTGCGCATTTCTCTGATCCGTGACGGTCAACTTGCGGGGCGATTCGCGGTACTGATCGTAACGACGCTGGAACGGCTGCTGCTGGGCGTGCAGCCGGGCGACAGCCGGCGCGGCAATATGAAGCTGATGGCTGTCGATCAGAGCCTTTCCGCCTTGCTGCGCCTGGCCTGGGCCAGCGTGACCCGCCGGGTGGGCAAGGCGAAGATGCAGGGCATCCACCTTGAGCAGGGCGATATCATCCGTATCGAGGGCGAGCATAGTAGCGTCATCCTGGACGGCGAGCTGTTCGAAGCGTCGGAAGGCAAGCCCATCGTGCTGCGCTCCACCGAGCCTGTGCCATTTCTCCGGCTCGCTGCTTAACCCCGTTCAGAAGGGGAGGGGGACCGCCTGAGGTAGTGGAAGGGAACATGGGCAACGCCGGTTCCTTCTCCCTCATTCCTTCCGTTTAAGCGCTTCCGCCAACGAAACCGTCGCGCTGCCGCGCCGGGCGGGCTTCGCCTGGCTTGGATGCGGTTTCCAGCCGCTAAGGTACAGGATCGCCATCTGCTCGGCCGTGCGCCCATCGGGATCGGCAGCGGCCGCAAACTGCCCGGCCGCCCCGATCAACGCTTCGCGCCGCAAGGCAGGCGGCCGCGAGGTCAGGACATTGCCTGCCCCCATGCCGCGCAGATCCTGCATCAGCCGCACTATGTCGCCATAGCGCACGGAGATCGTTTCGCTGTCTGCGACCGGCATGGCGAAACCGGCGCGGCTGAGCAGATCCCCAGCGGCGCGCACATCGACCTGGGGGTGGATATGCTGTCCGGGGCGGTCGCCTTCCCCCGCCATCAAGGCGGCGCGCAGGCGGGGCAGGGTGCCAGCGCCGGTGAATGCCGCCAGCATCAGACCGTCCGGCCGCAGGACGCGGCGTATCAGGATCAACGCGCCGGGGAGATCATTGACGCTGTCGAGTGTTCCACAGGCGACCACCAGATCGAAACTATCGTCGGCGAAGGGCAGGGCATCTTCATCCACCTGTACGCCGCCCTGCCGCCTTGCCGCCGCAAAGCCAGGATCGGCGCAGACGACTCGCTTGCCCATGGCTTCCAGAGCGGTCCGGCCGCTGTCGTCCGGGCATCCAATCAGCAGCACTTCGGAGAAATCGCGCTTCACATCCGCAAGCCTGTCGAGCAGTTCGTCCAGCATCGTGCGATAGAGAAAGTCATGACCGGCGAACCGGCCCATCATCCGGTCCCGCCGTTTGGCTCTCAAGGCGCGGTCGAAGATGTCGGGCTGGGTCATGGCGGGCCTTGTGCATCGGCGGAGGAGCGGGAACAAGGGAGATCATGCCGCTCCTCAGCTTTCTCAAGGCCGTGTCACGTCCGGTGATCGACTACGCTCTGCCGCCGCGATGCCCCGGATGCGGGATCATCGTGGATGCGGAGGACGCCTTTTGCCTGCGCTGCTGGAGCGGGATGCAATTTCTGAGCGACCCCTGCTGCGCCCGGTGCGGCCTGCCGTTCGATTATGACATGGGGGAGGACAGCGCATGCGGATCATGTCTTGCCGATCCGCCGCCGTTCGACACTGCGCGGGCGGTGCTGGCCTATGGCGATGTCGCGCGAAGGGTGGCGCTGCGGCTCAAATATGGGCGGCGGATCGGCCTCGCCCGGTTGATCGCGCGGCAGATGGCGCGGCACGTCGGGATCAGCGATCCGCCGCCGCTGGTGGTGCCGGTGCCGCTACACCGCTGGCGGCTATGGTGGCGGGGCTTCAACCAATCCGCGCTGATCGCCGATCATCTGGGCAAGCTGCTGGGGCTGGATGTCGACAAGCATGGCTTGCAGCGTATCCGGGCGACGAAACCGCTGCGCGCCATGGACCCCAAACGCCGGGCCAAGGCCGTGCGGGGCGCCTTCGCTCTCGCAGGAAACCATCGGTTCAAAGGGCGGGCAGTGATTCTGATCGACGATGTGCATACGAGCGGGGCCACCGCTGCCGCCTGCGCCCGCGTGCTGAAACGCGGCGGCGCGTCCAGCGTTCATTTGCTGTGCTGGGCGCGCGCCTTGCCCGGCCGCGACGAGGCGGCCGATTGACAAAGGCGCGCCCAGCCACAATTTGAACTGGCAAGGAGTATCGGGACCCATGGCGAAAGTCGAAATCTATACCAAGGCGTGGTGCGGCTATTGCGCGCGAGCCAAGGCGCTGCTCCAGGGGAAGGGCGTCGACTTCGAGGAATATGACATCACCATGGGCGGACCCAAACGCACCGAGATGCTGGAGCGCGCCAATGGCGGAACGACGGTGCCGCAGATCTTCATCGACGGGCGGCACATCGGCGGCAGCGACGACATGGCGGCGCTGGACCGGCAGGGAAAGCTCGACCCGCTGCTGGGCGTATAAAACCGATGCGCGCCGCGATCTTCCAGATGACGAGCGGGGTCGATCCCGCCGCAAATGCCGCAGCGATGACGGACATGATCGCGCGCGCTGCGGGGGAGGGTGCGGACATTCTCTTCACGCCGGAAATGGCGGGCTATCTGGATCGCGACCGGCAGCGTGCTGCGGCAACCCTGCGGTCCGAAGCGGATGATCCTGTCTTGCCCCGGGTACAGGAGGCCGCAGCGAAGCATGGCCTGTGGGTCCATGTCGGATCGCTGCCATTGAAAGATGAACGGGAAGACGGCCGCTGGGCCAACCGGAGCTTCATGATCGACGCGGCGGGCGAAATCCGCGCGCGCTATGACAAGATCCATTTGTTCGACGTCGATCTGGCGACTGGCGAAAGCTGGCGGGAATCCTCCGTCTATGGACCGGGCGATCGCGTGGTGGCTGTGAATACGCCATGGGGACGCATGGGCATGTCGATCTGTTATGACATGCGTTTCCCCGACCTTTACCGGGCGCTTACCGATGCGGGAGCGTCCGTGCTGCTGATGCCCGCCGCCTTCACGGTGCCTACCGGACAGGCCCATTGGCATGTCCTGCTGCGCGCCCGTGCTATTGAAGCGGGCTGTTTCGTCATCGCGGCGGCACAGACCGGCCGGCATGCGGACGGGCGGGAGACCTATGGCCACAGCCTGATCGTGGATCCGTGGGGTGACGTGCTGCTGGACATGGGGTCTGACGCAGGCTTGGGTCTTGCCGAAATCGACCTTGCCCGCATAGAGGAGGTTCGCGCGCGCGTGCCCGCGCTCGCCAACCGGCGGGTCATAGCCCAGGACGTGATAATATCGTGATCGTTTTCGATTTGAAGTGCAGCGCTCAGGATCATGTGTTCGAGGCCTGGTTCGGGTCGAGCGCCGATTATGAGGATCAGGCGGCGCGGGGCTTGCTCACCTGTCCCATGTGCGGCGACACGCAGGTGGCCAAGGCACTGATGGCTCCTGCCGTTGCGCCCAAGGGAAACAGCCGCGCCGCCGCCGTGCGCCAGCCTGAAAGTGACGCTGCGCCTGTGGCGGTGACGGGCGATGAAGCGCGGATGCGGGAATTGATGGCGAGCCTCGCTCAGGCGCAGGCGAAGGTATTGGAAGGCTCCACCTGGGTTGGACGCGGCTTTGCCGAACAGGCGCGCGCGATGCACTATGGCGAACAGGACCGCGCCAGCATCCACGGCGAAGTCGCTCCCGACGAAGCCCGCGCCCTGATCGCCGAGGGCGTGGAGGTGGCCGCGCTGCCTTTTCCCGTCATCCCGCCCGAAGCGAAGAATTGACCCCGCGCCTCCCGCAGAATAGAGCCGTCATCGGGCACCCGTAGCTCAGCAGGATAGAGCATCAGATTCCTAATCTGAGGGCCATGGGTTCGAATCCCGTCGGGTGCACCACACACATCATCCTTTACCGGCTGCTTCTTCAGCCAAGGACCACATAAGCGGCGCCCAGGGCTGCGCAGGTCCCCAGCACCGGTAGCACGCCAGCCTTGAAGCGGAACACTGCGACCAGTGCCGCGGCGGAGAGCAGGGACGCTGGAATGTTGATCGAGGCCAAAAGCGGGACGTCGATCGTCCCCAAAGCGGTGGGCAGCTGCTGCACTCTTCGGAAAAGCGTGTGGATGGCGAACCACAGGGCGAGGTTGAGGATGACGCCGACGACTGCGGCCGTGATGGCTGTGAGTGCGGAGGACAGCGCCTTGTTGCCCCGCAGCCTTTCGATGAAGGGAGCGCCCGCGAAGATCCAGAGGAAGCAGGGAACGAAGGTGACCCATGTGGTGAGGATCGCGCCGCATGTGGCGGCCGCCAGCGGGGAAAGAGGCCCCGCGTCGCGGAAGGCGGCGAGGAAACCGACAAATTGCGTGACCATGATCAGCGGTCCGGGCGTGGTTTCGGCCATTCCCAGGCCGTCGAGCATCTCACCAGGCTTGAGCCAGCCGAAGGTGCCAACCGCTTCCTGCGCGACATAGGCCAGCACGGCATAAGCGCCGCCGAAGGTCACCACCGCCATCTGGCTGAAGAAGCTGGCGATCCGGGTGAATATGTCATCCGGCCCCAGGACGAGGAACAGCGCCAGCACCGGGCCAAGCCACAGGGCCAGAAGGATGGAGCATATCTTGAGCGACCATCGCAGGTTCGGCTGCGCATGCGCGGGGAGCATTTCGCCCAGCGCCGTGTCGCGGTCATGGATGACGTTGCTGGCTGACGGACCATGGCCGCCGCCGCCCTTGAACTGGGCGGCTCCGCTGCGGCCGCCGATATAGCCGGCGAGGCCTGCCGCCAGGATGATCAGCGGAAAGGGCGCGTCGAGGAAGAAGATGGCGACGAACGCCGCCGCGGCGATGCCACGCATGACATTGTTCTTGAGCGCCCGCGATCCGACGCGGACCACCGCTTGCACCACCACCGCCAGCACCGCCGCCTTCAAACCGAAAAACAGCCCTTCGATCAGCGGGACATGGCCGAGAAGGACATAGAGATAGCTGAGCGCCAATATGGCGAGGAAGCCCGGCAGAACGAAGAGGGTGCCCGCGATCAGGCCGCCCTTCGTCTTGTGAAGCAGCCAGCCGATATAGATGGCGAGCTGCTGCGCTTCCGGTCCGGGCAGCAGCATGCAATAGTTGAGAGCGTGGAGGAAACGCTCCTCGCCGATCCATCTTTTTTCCTCGACCAGGATGCGGTGCATGACGGCGATCTGTCCGGCGGGGCCGCCGAAGCTGAGCGCGGCGATACGTGCCCAGACGCGTGTTGCTTCGCCGAGCGGGATGCCGTGTTCTCCTGCCGCGATGGAGCCGGAGGCGATGGGGGATGCGGTGGCGTTCATCGGTCCGCCTTTCTGTTGCTGAAATAGGCGTGGAACTGGTTGAGCGCTTCGCTGGCCATGGCGATGCGCTGGAGATCGTCGTCGGTGGAGGCGCAGACGCCGGAGAGCATGGCGCCGACGCCAGCGGTTTCGGGGCGGGAAAATTTGTCGTCGGCAATGTCTAAATCATGAATGATCTCGCTAATTGCGCGCAGTGCGGGATCGGCGTCCAGGCCTGCGCGGAGCAGGATTGTTTCGAAGCTGCAACGATCTGCTTCATGGGTGAATTCCGCGTCCGCCATGTCGAAGCGCAACTCGCCGTCCGCCGGATCATAATGGCGGCTGTCGACGAACTTGAAGCGGGCGTCCGGGTCGATGAAGCGCCGGATCAGCCAGGCGCAGGCGATGCGGTCGACATGGACGCCGCTGCGCGTGACCCATGTCCGTCCGGTAAGGTCGGCGGCCGGGGGCGTGCTGGCCGGTTCGGAGCGGCTGACATCGGGATGCTGGTAGCGCTGGCGGTCGAGTTCCGCGAGGGCCGCTTCGGCATCCTGCCTGCCATGAGCGCCGAAAAAGTCGAGGCGTCCCACCTCTTCCAAGCGCTTTTGCAGGCGCGCGATGTCAGCGCCGCTGGCGGGGCCGGTTTCCAGCAGCCGCCGCGCCGATTGCGCGATCTCGTCATAATCGGCGTCACGCGCGGTATCGAACAACAGCCGCACATCCTGATCCGACTGCCCGGCGAGAAGACGCGCTTCGATCAGGGTTGCTTCGCCACCATTTTCGGCGATTTCGCCGAGAAGGCCGAGGAGGGCCGCCTCGGCCTGCGGCGAAGAGGGCAGGACATGGACGGCGTTTTTCAGCGGCACCGCGCCGATGGATTGCAGCCGCCGCCAGATCTTCACGCGAAGATAAGGGGGCTTGGCGGGCAATTGGTGCAGCAGAGCGAGCCAGGGGCTGGTTTCGGCTTGGGTCATGATGCATATGTATCAACATATATGATTCGTTGAAACAGGAATATCCATGCCACATGCCGCTCGCTTCGCCGTCATGGCCAGCCTCCTGTCCGCCGTGCTGGGCGTGACGCCCGTCGCGGCGCAGGATGAGGGCTTCAGCTTGAGCGGCAGCGTCCGCCTGCGCTTCGAAGAGATAGAGGGGCAGGCGCGGGCGGGCTTTGACGGGGAGGACAGCCTGTTCAACATCCGGTCGCAATTGCTGGGCGAATACCGGTCAGGCGCGTTCCGCATTGGCGCTGAACTGTTCGACAGCCGCGTCTATGGCGCCGATCCGGGCACGCCGGTTTCCACCAATGAGGTCAATGCGTTCGAACTGGTGCAGGCTTATATCGGAGCGCGGATAGACGATCCGGTGGGCAGGGGGAGCAGACTGGACCTGACGGCGGGGCGGATGACGCTGAACCTTGGATCGCGGCGTCTGGTCGCTGCGGATGATTATCGCAACACGACCAACGGCTATACGGGCCTGCGAGCCGATCTGAGCGCGCCGCATGGGGTGAAAGCGGTCTTCATCTATACGCTGCCGCAGCTTCGGCGGCCTGACGACGCGGAAGGCGTCAGGAACAAGCGGGTGAAGGTGGATCGGGAGAGTTTCGATCAGGTCCTGTGGGGCGGCATCGTCAGCAAGGCGAAGATCATCGGCCCGGCCACGGCGGAACTGACCTATTTTCACCTGGGCGAGCGCGATGGGCCGGGCAGGCCGACGCGCGACCGGTCGCTCGACACGTTCGGCGGGCGGATCATCCGCGAGCCGGAGACAGGCCGCTTCGATTATGAGGTCGAGGCATTCTACCAGACGGGCAGCATCAGCGCCTCGCTGGCGGCGGGGGCCGCGCGGCAAGAGGTGAGCGCGAATTTCGTGCATGCCGATGCGGGCTACAGCTTTCCCGGCGCATGGAAGGCGCGCCTGTCGGTCGAGTTCGACCGGGCGAGCGGCGACAGGGCAGGCGGGCGCTATGGCCGGTTCGACACGCTGTTCGGCATGCGCAGGGCGGATTTGGCCCCCGCTGGCCTCTATAATGCCATTGCGCGCACCAATATCGTAACGCCGGGCCTTCGCATCGAGGCGGCGCCCGGAAAGCGGTGGGACTGGTTCGCGGTCTATCGCGCCCTGTGGCTTGCGTCGCGGACGGACGCCTTTTCGGCCACCGGCGTGCGCGACAGTTCGGGCCGGTCGGGCAGCTTTGCCGGACATCAGCTGGAGGGCAGGGTGCGATACTGGATCATTCCGGCGCGGCTGCGTTTCGAATTTGACGGGGTGCTGCTCGCCAAGGGGCGGTTCCTGCGGGACGCACCGAATGCGCCCGGTGGAAAGTGGACGCGTTATAGCTCGTTCAATGTGACGGCGAGTTTTTAAGCCTTGGATTCCTTGCGGAGAGAGGCCTCGGGCGAAGCGCTCAGGCGGGGCTTAGACAGGCTCAGCCCGAACGGTGACGGGGCAGCGCGGACTGCCCGTTGATCATCGTACCTGCCAGCGATAATCCTCTTCCCTGACTTCGGTCACGGCATAGCCGTCGGGGTCGCGGGCGGGGCGGAAGCGATAGCGTTCCATGATGACGCGACAGGTCATGTCGTCTACCTCGGCATAGCCGCTCTTTTCGATGATCTCGCATTTATCGACGCGGCCTGACGCGCCGATGCTGTAGCGCACGCCGATTTTCAGGCGCACCTTGCCGCGCAGCCAGTCGGGGAAGTCCGAGTTGCGGAAGCGTCCGCCGGTCTGCCGGGCGGGCGAGAATGTGCCGCCGTCGCCATTGCCGGACCCGCTGCCACGGCCTGCGCCGCTGCCGCCCGATCCGCTTCCATTGCCGGTGCCATTGTCTCCGGCCGGTCCGTTGCCGCTTCCCGTCGCGGCCGGGACGCCAGCGGCGGGAAGGACCGGCGCTGGCACGAGGATGACCGGAG
>NZ_ATHO01000056.1 GCF_000445065.1 Sphingobium quisquiliarum P25
CGGGCGCGGGCAGGGCCGGGAGAGCGCGGCGGGGAGGGGTGCTGTCCGGTTGTCGCGCGGGCGCAGGCGGCGGCGCGCCGCCCGGCGGCTTCGCTTCGGGAGGTCTAGCGGGCCTTGCGGGTTCAGGCGGTTCCGGGACAGGCGGCTGGAGATCGAAGAGGGAGAGCGGCACGTCTTCCGCGACCGTACGCAGCAGCGGCGCGCCGCGCAGCCCCATCAACAGGGCGTAGCCGATCAGCGCATTGACCAGAAGCGCAGCGAGTGCGGGGGCGATCCTGTCCGCCCGCCGCCATCGTTGCAGTGTCAGCCGTCGCATTGAAGCGGCATCCTTGCGCCGCCGGTAAAGGCCTTGGCGCTTAAGGGTATCGGCATCGCCGGGCGGCCCTGAGCGCCTGCTTGCGGCAGGCGCTCAGGTCATGGCTTCGACATGCTCAGCCTGGACGGGGATGCCGATAGTCCCTAGCGGTAGACGCGATCGCCGTTGCGATCGATATAATATTCGCGGCCACGGCGGTCCCGCTGCCAGCGGCGATCGCCATCCGAGGTCGCCGCACCGACGACAGCGCCGCCCGCAGCCCCGATGGCCGCGCCTTCCGCCACGCCCAGTCCGGGAACGATCGCGCCTGCGACCGCGCCGCCGACAGCGCCGATGCCCGCGCCGCGCAGGCCGTCACGCGTCGTTTCGCGCGAACATCCGCCCACGCTGGCTGCCGCGGCCAGACCTGCTGCCAATAAGATCATATTACGCATGGTTCGCCTCCAAGTTGCTGTTCTATAGAACGACGCAGGCGGCAAATGGTTCGATGCCGCGAACTTTGATGGCAAAGCTTTTGGACAGGCGGAGGCTCAGGCGAGTTGGCCGGGATGTCATGCGCGGCCGTGGCGCCGGGCCAGGATCAAGGTGCTGAACCGGGGATGTCCCGCGTGCGACCCATGGCAAACCCCCGGCTCAGCGCGGGCTTATTAGGGCTGGCGATCGTGATGCGCCATTGATCGATTTCGTTCACTGTGATCGGATTGGTTGTTGACTGGGTTGTTCCGTTCGGACGAGCATGTGCCAGCCCTCTCCTGTTCTTAAAGAAGTGAAGAGAAGCCCTTCGCCAGGTTCAGGGCGAAGGGAGGCTGGAGCGTCGCTCAGTCGTCGGGGTCGACCTCCAGCGCGTCTTCTTCATCGCTGTCGAGCTGGGCGTCGAGCGTTTCGGCGATCAGGTCCAGCTGTTCGTAGCTGGCGGACAGTTCGATGGCCGATCCATCCTCCGTTTCGAAGGTGAGGAGATAATCGTCGGCGGAGCGGGTGATGGTGAAACCGGAAATGACGTTGGGCATCGGGCATCCTCCTGATGCGCCTGCGGGGCAAGCGCGGATCAAGGCATGGAAGTACCGGCGGCGGGCAAGGTTCCACCGGGGGCTGGGATCGACCCACCTGGGTTAGGACCGGACGAGCGGTTTCAGCCGGTCGAGAAAAGGCTGCTGGCTCGTCAGCATCATCGTGCGCGCTTCCGCCAGCGTGAACCAGCGCGCGGCGTCGATTTCCGGGAAGGACTGGCGCTTGCCGCTGCGGGGCGGCCATTCCATTTCGAACTGGTTGCTCACCACCTGCGACACATCGATGTCGGCCTCCAGCGCGAAAGCATCGACATATTTGCCGCCCGCCTGCCGGATTTCGCCGAGCGGCAGGGGGGTGCCGTCAAATGCCATGCCGAGTTCTTCCGACGCTTCCCGCAGGGCGGCGGCGAGCGGTTCTTCTCCGGGCGCGATCAGCCCCTTGGGGATTTGCCATGCGCCCGCATCCTTGTTGCGCCAGAAAGGGCCGCCGGGATGGACCAGCAGCACCTCGGTCGTTCCGGCGGCGAGGCGGTAGAGGAGCAGGCCAGCGCTGCGCTGCACGGGGTCAGCCCCGCGCGCTGGCGGCCAGCAGGTCCTGTTCTTCGGGATGGCGCGCGATATAGGCGGCGACGAAGCGGCATTGCGGGACGACCCTCAGCCCGCGCGACCGCACATCGGCGAGCGCGCCCTTGATGAGGCGGCTGGCAAGGCCGCGGCCCTCCAGCGCTTCGGGAACCCTGGTGTGGGTGAAGGTGATTTCGCCGCCGTCCAGTTCATAGGCGGCGATGCATAGCTGGCCGTCATCCTCCAGCTCGTAGCGGCTGGCCGCTTCGTTATTCTTCACCGGACCCATGCTGCCCATGCCTTATCCCCAATCTTCCTTGCCATCGATGCCGAGCAGCAGCTTGCCCCGTACATGGCCGTCCCTGACGCGCATCATCGCTTCGGCGGCGCGGGAGATGGGGAGGACCGTATAGGGCGGCGCGGCCAGCCTTTTCGCGTCCATCTGCGCCACCATGGCGCGCAGATGCTCGCCCAGGCTGATGAAATTGGCCGAGGCGCGGATATAGCGGATGCCCGATTGTTCGAGCGCGGCCATGTCGGGGAGGATTTCGTCCGGGATCATGGTTTCGATGCCGGCAAGGCGTCCGCCCTGGCGGATGAGGGCGTGGGGTTCGGCCAGGCTTTGCTGGCCCACCGTATCGAGCAGCAGGTCGACGCCGCCGGGCGACCATTGGCGCAGGGCGTCGCGCCAGCCTGCGTCCCGATAGTCCAGCGCCAGCTCCGCGCCCAGGCTGCGCAGCAGGTCCAGATTGGCTGCGCTGGAGGTGGCGGCGACGCGCGCCCCCATATCCTTTGCAAGCTGGATGGCGAGCGATCCGGTGCCGCCCGATCCGCCGTTGACCAGCAGGGTTTCGCCCCGGCTGAGTTCGCCTGCGATCAGCGCCTCTCGCGCGGCGGTGCCGGGGACGGGGAGGGCAGCCGCCTCCATGAAGCTGACGGAGGAGGGCAGGCGCGTCGCATGCGCCGCCTTGCAGCAGGCCAGCTCCGCCCAGCTTCCCCGCCCGTCGATCGCGATCGAGGACATGAAGGCGACGCGATCGCCCGGCTGGAAGGGGACGGAGGCATCGCCGGTCGCGATCACCGTGCCCGCGCCGTCGAAACCGGCGATCAGTGGGTCGAACCCCCGGAGGAAAGGCAGCCAGCCAGCGCAGGCCTTCCAGTCGGCGGGGTTGACGCCCGCCGCGCTCATGCGGACCAGAAGCTCGCCCGGCCCCGGACGTGGCGCGGGCAGGATGCGCTGGCGGATCGCTTCGGGGCCTGCAAAGCCGTCGATCAGCATGGCGCGCATTTCGGCCGGATGCTGCGTCATGCCGTCTTGCTGTGTCATCGTTCCTCCCTCTTTCATTGGCTGGATAGAGGGGCCAGCGCTGGGGGTAAAGAGGGTCAGGCGATGGTCACGACCTTTGCCCGGCCGATCCGGTCCATCGGCTTCACCACCACCTTGTCGCCCATGCGGTCGAAGGCGATGTCCACCTGCGCTTCGCCCACGGCGAGGCCGTGAAGCTGCAATTCATCCAGGAAGCGCGGCAGGGCCGGTTCGCACAGCGTGACCTCCGATCCCGCCACGTTGAAGCCGAGGCCCAGGCTGGATTGAACGAGCGAGAGCGGGGCGGCGGCCGCCCATGCCTGCGGGCTGCATGCGACGGGGTAGAAGGTCGGCCCCTGCGCCCGGCGGCGGGGAAAGCCGCAGAACAGTTCGGGCAGGCGCATGAGATCGACATAGGTCGCAGCGGCGAACAGCCCTTCGAATATCTGCGCCGCCTGCGCGCGGTAGCCGTAGCGCGAAAATCCCGCCGCGATCAGCGCATTGTCGTGCGGCCAGATCGACCCGTTATGATAGCTCATGGGATTGTAGCGCGCTTCGGTCGACGCGATGGTCCTGACGCCCCAGCCGGAGAAGGAGGAGGGAGCCATCAAGGTGCGCACCACCTGTCCCGCCCGTTCCTCCAGCGCGAGGCCGGTGAACAGCACATGCCCGGCATTGGAGGAGCGCACGCGGCAGGGGCGCTTTTCCCCGTCCAGCGCCAGCACATAGGTGCCCAGATCGCCGTCGAAGAAAACCTCGTCGAAGCGGGTGCGTAGCGCCTGCGCGCGGTCGCGGTAATGGCGCGCGCGCTCCTGCTGCCCAAGGGCGGCATAGATGGCGTCCGCCGCCGTCCACGCGCCATAGACATAGGCCTGCACCTCCGCGAGGGCGATGGGGCCGCGCGCGATCGCGCCATCGGCGTGGAAGACGGAATCGTGGCTGTCCTTCCACCCCTGGTTGATGAGACCCTGGTCGGTGAGGCGGCCATATTCGACGAAGCCGTCGCCGTCGCGATCGCCATGCTCGTCGATCCATTGCAGGGCCGCTTCGATGTTCGGCAGGAGCGACGCCAGATAGGCGCTGTCGGCGGTCCGCTCCAGATAGGCGCCCGCCAGCATCACGAACAGCGGCGTGGAATCGATGCTCCCATAATAATGGCGGAACGGCACTTCGCCCAGCTCGGCCATTTCGCCATGGCGCACCTCATGCAGGATCTTGCCCGGTTCGGCGTCCGCCGTGGCGTCGAACCGGGTCGCCTGATGCGCGGCGAGATAGCCCAGCACGCCCCGGCTGATGCTGGGGTCGAGCCACAGCGTTTCAAGCGCGGTTATGATCGCGTCGCGGCCGAAGACCGTGCTGAACCAGGGGATTCCGGCATAGGGATAGGGGCCGTATTCGGTATCGGTGGACAGCATGGTGATGTCGGCGACCGACCGGCGCGCCACTTCGTTGAACAGCTGGTTGGAGGAATGCATCCTGGCCGAGCGGGCGCGGGACTGCTTCAACGCCTGCATGGAATCGCGCAGGGATTTGAGGAACTGCCGGGACAGCGGTTCGCCGGGACGCGGCATCCGTTCGCAACTGACCCGCATATAGATGGTCGCGCGCTCGCCCGGCGGCACGGTGATGTCAAAGCGAGCGTGGCTTTCGGTCAGTTCCTGCGGCTGCGGGGCGAAGCAGATATGGGTTTCGCGGGTGAGTGCGTCGCGCCCTTCATAGCTGAGCAGGACATCCGCATCGCCGATGTCCGGCGGGTTCGTCACACCCTTGCGCAGGCGGGTCATGCCGCGAATTTCGAACAGGTCGGCGAAATCGGCGGCAAAGCCGATATCGACGCTGACCGTCCGGGGCTCCGCATCGAAATTGCGGATCGTGATGCGCTCATGAATGGCGCTTTCCCACAGGAAGCGGGTGCGGCGCAGATGGATGAGGTCATGTTCGACATCGACGCGCCCGTCGCTGCCCGCAAAGTCCGGGTTGGTGAGGTCGCAGGTCAGGATCGCATTGTCGTCCCGCAAGGCGGAACTGAGCAGGATCGGACGAAGACCGTTGATGGTGAGATAGAGGTGCGACAAATGGCGCGTGTCGCGATGATAGAGCCCCTCCGGACTGCCCGGCCCGGCGATCGCGTCGCCGCTATGGTCGAAGACCGCGAAACTGTCGCCATGCTTCATCGTCCGCGGCCTGCGTTCATGCAGCGAGGCCGTGGCCGGGATAAAGAATTGCATCTGCGCCTGAGACAGGAACTGGCCCGGTTCGGGAGCCGGGGGTTCGGGCTGCAACTGGCTGGCCGTCATGCCTTCCTCCTTATCCGGCGGCCTGAAGCTGGAGGTCGGCCTGCGCGCGGCGCTGCCTGGGGAGCGCGGGCGCAGGCGTGCGGGCGCCGGGAAGGTCACGATAGATGGCGACATAGTCGCTCGCCATACGATCTGCCGTGAAACGTGCGTCAAAGGCGGCGCGCACCCGCCCGCGATCAAGCTCATGCAGCCGGGCGACGGCTTCGACCGCCTGATCTTCGTCATCGACGATGAAGCCGGAGAGGCCATGGTCGATGACTTCGGGCACGGAGCCGCAGCGGAAGGCGATGACCGGGGTGGCGCAGGCCATGGCCTCGATCATGACGAGGCCGAAGGGTTCGGGCCAGTCGATCGGGAACAGCAGGGCGCTGGCATTGCCCAGAAATTCCGCTTTCTGAGTCTCGTTGATCTCCCCGATGAACTGGATGTTGGAATGACGATCGAGCAGCGGCGCGATCTGCTCCTCCCAATATTGCCGGTCCACATTGTCGATCTTGGCCGCGATCTTGAGCGGCTTGCCGGAGCGGGCGGCGATGCGGATCGCCCGGTCGGGCCGCTTTTCGGGCGAGATGCGGCCGAGGAAGGCGAGATAGCCTTCCTTCCGATCGATGCGCGGCGGCAGCAGGTCGCGCGGCAGGCCGTGCAGCACCGTTCCCGCCCAGTTGACCGGCGGCATCGGCAGGCGCTGATTGTCGGAAATCGACACCAGGCTGTGATCCGGGAAGGCACGGTAGAAGGCGGGCAGGTCAGGCAGGTCAAGGCGGCCGTGCAGGGTGGTGACGGTGCGGCCGATGAAATCCTGCACCAGGGGCATGTGCAGCATGTCGATGTGGAAGTGGAGCGCATCGAACTCGTCGGCGCGCTGCCGCACCGCTTCCAGCAGCATCATATGATAGGGAATGGGGTCGCGCACATAGGGATTGAGCCGCAGCGCCGTCTTCGTGATGGGCACCAGTTCGGCGCGGGTGATCGAATCGCCGCTGGCGAACAAGGTGACGTCATGCCCCTGATCGACCAGCGCTTCGGTCAGATAGGATACGATCCGTTCCGTACCGCCATAGAGTTTGGGCGGCACGCTTTCGGCCAGGGGGGCGATCTGGGCAATCCTCATGCGCGCGATTCCTCTCTCCATAAGAAGATGCCGCGCCGGTGTCCGCGCACCGGGCGGTTACGAGCATGAAAAAGCGCGACCGGGCCTGCGGGTTTCACGGAAAGGCTGATCCAGACTAATTTTTTGCTGCGCCCGCACTTAGCTCCATTCATCGCCAAGCCGCGGCGACCGGCATCATTTTCGGCCAAAATGACTTCGGACTGCAATAGTCGGGAGTCATGAGCGCGGCAGAAGCGGTCAGCGGGGGAGACTGCCCTGACATTTCCGCATAGGAGAAGGCGTTGAACATCCGCACCATCGATTTTGAGGCATCCTGCCTGCCAAGGCATGGCCGCTCTTTCCCGATCGAGGTCGGGGTGGCCGGTGCGGGCGCGGCGGAAAGCTGGCTCATCCGGCCGCACCAAAGCTGGGAAGGATGGGACTGGACCCGGCAGGCGGAGGCGCTGCATGGCCTCAGCCTGGAGCGCATCCGGGACGAAGGCCTGCCGGTCGAGGCCGTGTTCGAAAAGCTGGCGGCGGCGGTGAAAGGATGCCGCGTGGTCGCCGACAGCGTGATCGATCAATATTGGCTGGAAACGCTGGCGGCGGCAGCTGGCGCGGCGGTGCCCTTCTTCATCGATCATGTGTCGGCGGTGCTGGACGAGCATGGCGCCGACGAACAGCGCATATGCGCGGCCGTCGCCTTCGCCGACGAGCGCCATCCGGTGCGCCACCGCGCCCGATGCGACGCGGAATGGCTAGCCTGCCTGATCGATCATGTGTCAGGGCGGGTCCCGGCGGCTCCCGCCATGTGGATGCGCGCGCCGCATGAGATGGCGTTCAGCAAGAATTTGTAACGTTCGGCAAATTTGAGAGACATTCATCGCTTATAAGGCCTTTACAAGCGCTCCCGCCTTGCAAAGGATAAGCGATGCTGTCTCTTTTTGCCCGTGCTACAGCGGGGCAGTCCGCCATTCTCCCGGCTATGGCAGTCCGGGGCGGATGAACCCGCCGCTGATCCTTGTCGCCGACGCGCAGCAGGACATGCGCCAGCAGCTGTGCAAGTCGCTGGAGGAGAACGGCTTTCGCGCGCTCGCCGCCGCGACGGCCGGGGATATATGGAGCGCGCTCGACAGCGTGGCCGTGAGCGCCCTTGTGCTCGACGCATCGCTGCGCGGGCCGGACGGAATGGACCTTTGCCGCAGCGTGCGCGAACGCAGCAGCGTGCCCATCATCATGGTGAGCCACAACAGCAGCGAGGTCGACCGGGTGGTCGGGCTGGAACTGGGCGCGGACGATTATATGGCCAAGCCCTATTCCGCGCGCGAACTCGCCGCCCGTCTGCGCGCGGTGATGCGGCGCGGGCGGAACGAGCGCGCGTTGGGCCTGCGCCGCCAGACCCAGGCCCGGTTCGCGGGATGGGCGGTGGACTTCGCCCGGCGCGAGGTGGTCGCGCCCGATACCTCGCAGGTTCAGTTGACGGCGGCCGAATTTTCGTTGCTGGCCATATTGATCGATCATGCGCAGACGGTGATCGCGCGTACGCGCCTGATGGAAATGGCGGGCGTGCGCGAGGCGCCTTCATCCGACCGAAGCATCGATGTGCTGATCAGCCGGTTGCGGCGGAAGCTGGGGCAGGGCGGCCATGCGGCGCCGATCGTCACGGTGCGCGGCGCGGGCTATATGCTGAGCGCGGCCGTCGACCGGCGCTGATGCCTGTTTCACGAAATAACGCCGGACACATAATTTAACAAAAGCGCTGCGCCGCAGCAAAAGCAGCTTCCTATCCTTCATGCTCCCGGTCTGCCCCCTGACCGGAAAGCAAATGAAGGAAAGAAGCCATGAACGAGCTTATCGGCCGCGTGTTCAGCTTCGAGAAGCATGTCTTCCCGAATCAGAGCGCGCTCTACAACCGGCTCGCCAGCGATGGACAGAGCCCCAAGGCGCTGATGATTTCCTGCGCCGACTCCCGCATCGTGCCGGAACATATCATGCAGGCCGATCCGGGCGACCTGTTCGTGTGCCGCAACGCCGGCAACATCGTGCCGCCGCACGCTACCCAGCTTGGCGGCGTCACCGCCACGGTCGAATATGCCGTGATGGTTCTGGGCGTGCGCGACATCATCGTATGCGGGCATAGCGACTGCGGCGCGATGAAGGCGCTGGCCACGGACGCCGACCTGACGGCGATGCCGAACGTCGCCGCCTGGCTGCGCCACTCGCACGCCGCGCAGAAGGTGTGCCGCGAAAACTATCCGGCCGACCTCAGCGATGCGGAAAAGCTGCGCAACATGGCGCTGGAGAATATCGTCGTGCAGCTCGCCCATCTGCGCACCCATCCGTCGGTGGCGTCGGGCATGGCGCGCGGCGAAATCGCCCTGCACGGCTGGTATGTCGACATCCATGCGGGCCAGGTGCTGGGCCTTGACGGCGAAACCGGCCGTTTCGTCCCCATGCGCGAAGGCCAGCCGCTGCCCATCGCGCAGGCGCAGGCCCGCCGCCTCGCCGGTGAGATCAGCGTCGCGGTAGCGGCGGAGTAAGCCCCATGCTGAAAGCCCTTTCCGGCGGCACGTTCAGCCGCGACTTCACCGCATCCATCGTCGTGTTCCTGGTGGCGATGCCGCTTTGCATGGGCATCGCGGTCGCATCAGGCGTTCCCCCGGAAAAAGGGCTGATCACCGGCATCATCGGCGGCGTGATCGTTGGCTTGTTCGCAGGGTCACCGTTGCAGGTCAGCGGTCCCGCCGCGGGCCTTGCCGTCATCGTCTTCGAAATCGTCCAGGAACAGGGGCTGTCCGCCCTCGGGCCGATCCTGATCCTGGCGGGCATCATCCAGGTAGTGGCAGGCCTGTTGCGGGTCGGCGGCTGGTTCCGCGCGATTTCCCCGGCGGTCGTCCACGGCATGCTGGCGGGCATCGGCGTGCTGATCGTCGTCGGTCAGTTCCACGTCCTGTTCGATGACAAGCCGCTTTCCAGCGGGCTCGCCAATCTGGTGGCGATGCCGGGGCAGATCCTTGGCCTTAGCAACCAGAATGCGGCGATGGCGTTCGCAGTCGGCCTGGTCACCATCGGCGGCATGCTGGGCTGGGAAAAGATCCGCCCGGCCTCGCTCAAGCTGCTGCCCGGCGCTCTGGTCGGCGTGGTTCTGGCGACGCTGGTCGCGTTCCTCTTCAACCTGCCGGTGGCGCGGGTGGTGGTGCCCGAATCCATCACCGCCGCGATCACCTTGCCGGGCGAGGGGCTGGTCCAGCAACTGCTGAACCCTGCGGTCATCACCACGGCGATCGCCATCGCCTTCATCGCCAGCGCCGAAACGCTGCTGTCGGCGGCGGCGGTGGACCGGATGCATGACGGCGTGCGCACCAACTATAACCGCGAACTGAGCGCGCAGGGCGTGGGCAACCTGCTTTGCGGCGTGGCGGGCGCGCTGCCGATGACCGGCGTCATCGTGCGAAGCTCCGCTAACGTGCAGGCGGGCGCCAAGACGAGGCTGTCGACGATCCTGCATGGCGTGTGGATCCTGGGCTTCGTCGCCCTTCTTCCCTGGCTGCTGCGGGAAATCCCGATGGCGGCGCTGGCGGGCATTCTGGTGGTGACCGGCATCCGGCTGGTCAGCGTCGATCATGCGAAGCATCTGTTGCACCGCTACGGCCCTTTGCCCGCGATCGTGTGGGCGGCGACGCTGATCATGGTGGTGGCGGCTGACCTTCTGACCGGCGTGCTGGTCGGCATCGGCCTGTCCCTGCTGGAACTGCTGCCCCATGTGCGGCGCCTGCGCCTGGGCGTGGAGGATGCGCCGCGCGGCGACGACAGGCATGAGGTCGCGCTGCACGGATCGGCCACTTTCCTGTCCCTGCCCAAGCTGTCGGCCAAGCTGGAATCCGTTCCCGCGGGGCGCCAGGTGGTGCTGAACCTGGACCGGCTGGGCCATATCGACCATACCTGCGCGGAGATGCTGCGCGAGTGGATCGACCGCCGCCGCAGCGCCGGTATGACGGTGGAACTGTCGGGCGCGGGAAATCTGCGCAATCTGGCGATCTGACGAAGTCCCCCTGGTCAGCCTCTCCCCCGGGGCTGATCCCTGAGCCGCCGTGCCTGATGGCGCGGCGGCTTCTTGTTGCTACTTGTCATATCAGAAACAATCTAGAAACAATCTAGATAATGTTTGGAAAGAAACTGTGCTTTCGGGAGCACAGATGGCGATTGTCTTCGCAGGTGCGAAAGAATGCCATTCTCTTGGCGGCGGGAGCGTCCTATCCAGGGATCGATCCGCCGGTATCGAAGACATCAAGATCTTCGGACCCTGCGCGGACGCAGGACGGAACATTCTTACCATAAAGGGGAATGTTTCATGAAATATCAGATCGCCTGTGCGGCCCTCGCCCTGATGTCGAGCGTGCCTGCCTTCGCTCAGGAAGAACCTTCCGGTCCCGTCACTGTTTCTGGCAGCGTTGCGCTGGTGTCCGACTACCGCTTCCGCGGCGTGTCGCAGACCGACAAGGGCATGGCCATCCAGGGCGGCATCACCGCAACCCATGAAAGCGGCGCCTATGTGGGCACCTGGGGTTCGAACCTGGGCGGTTGGGGCCGTTTCGGCGGCGCGAACATGGAACTGGACCTGTTCGCCGGTTACGCCATTCCGCTGGGCGAGAATGCGACGCTGGACGTCGGCCTGACCTGGTACATGTATCCGTCGGGCGCCGACAAGACCGACTTCGCCGAACCCTATGTGAAGCTGTCCAGCCAGATCGGTCCGGTCAAGGGCCTGCTGGGCGTCGCCTATGCGCCCAAGCAGGAAGCGCTGGGCAAGTGGTGCAGCGATGCCGCCTGCACCGTGGCCGATCCGGGGGACAAGGAAGACAATCTGTACATCTGGGGCGACATCAGCGGCGCGGTGCCCAACACGCCCGTCACGCTGAAGGCGCATCTTGGCTGGTCGAACGGCAATTCGGGCCTGGGTCCGAACGGCACGTCGATTGCCCCGACCGGCAAGTATCTCGACTGGCTGGTGGGCGCGGAAGCCGCCATCCCCGGCACGCCGCTGACCGTGGGCGTTTCCTATGTCGATACCGACATCGCGCGGGTCGAGGAAAACTACATCCGTCCGGGCTTCATGGTGAACGACGGCAAGGGCTATGGCGAATCCATCGCCCGCAGCCAGGTGGTCTTCTCCCTGACCGCCGCCTTCTGATCCATAAAGCGCCGGGTCCGGTCCGCCGGGCCCGGCGCATGCTCTTGCTCCGCTCCATGACAAATTGTTGCTGGCGGGGCGGATGGCTGCCCGCGAGCCAAGGTTTGGTTGACCGCCCGGACCCCCGCCTTTATTTCACAGCCATGAACGCAGATTTCCGCGCGATATTTCCGGCATGACGGCTCCAACCATCATCCTTGTGGAGGATGACCCGCCGCTGCGCACGCTGACGGCCAGGGCGCTTCAGGAACATGGATATCAGGTCCGCCCCGCATCGTCGGGACCGGAAATGTGGGTGGCGTTCGATGCCGGGCCGGTCGATCTGGTCGTGCTGGACGTGATGCTGCCCGGCACCAACGGCATCGATCTGTGCCGCCAGATCCGCCGCAAGAGCGACGTTCCTATCATCTTCATCAGCGCCAAAGGCAGCGAGACGGACCGGATCGTCGGGCTGGAACTAGGCGCCGACGATTATCTGCCCAAGCCGTTCGGCACGCGGGAACTGATCGCGCGCATCCGCGCCATATTGCGCCGCGTCGGGGTAGAGCGGGGACCGGACGAGCATCGCGACAATGAAGCGCGCTTCGACGGCTGGATCGTCAACTTCCCCCGCCGCGAACTGCGTTCGCCCACCGGCGGCATCGTCGACCTGACCGGCGCTGAGTTCGACCTGCTCGGCAGCTTCCTCAGCCATCCCCAGCGCGTCATCGCCCGCGAGCGGTTGATCGAACTGTCGCGCACCCGCATGGGCGACAGTTCCGATCGCAGCATCGACGTGCTGGTGAGCCGCCTGCGCCGCAAATTGTCGACGGAAGACAAGGCCGCGCCGATCACGACCGTGCGCGGCGTGGGATATATGTTCAACGCGGAAGTCAGCCGCGCTTGAGACTGCATGTCAGCCGGTCGCTGGGACTGGTCGGGCGGCTGTTCGTCATCCTGCTGCTCGCGCTGACGCTGGAGTTCGCGGTCGGCACGCTGATCTACGAGCGGGCCGGTCATCTGTCTTTGCAGGATGACGAGGCCCGGCGTCTGGCCGAACATCTGGTCATTGCCCGCAAATTGCTGACCGAACAGCCCGAAGCGGAGCGCACGGCGCTGGCGATCCAGCTGACCACGGATCGCTACGATATCCACTGGAGCCGGGTCGCGCCGCCGCCGCCGCCGCTCACGCCCGATCTGGAGCGGATGCGGCGGCAGATCATCGATTGGGAACCCAGTCTGGAGCAGTCACGCCTGTGGCTGCGGCTCGCCTCCCCCGGCCGCGTGTCCGAGATCAACGGCGGGCTGCAACTGGCGGATGGAAGCTGGATCTATTTCGGCATGCATCATAGCGGCAGCAAATGGGCTTTCGCGATCGGGCGGATGGGGCTGGCGCTGATCCCGGTCGTCGCGCTGCTGGTGGCGGGCGGCGTGCTCATCCGCCGCACGCTCGCGCCGCTCAAGGACCTGACCAGGGCGACCGAGCATATCGGCCTGTCGGACGAGGTGATCGTGCCGGAAAGCGGCACCAGCGACGTGCGCGATCTGGTGCGCGCCTTCAACGCGATGCAGAAGCGCATCCACCGGCTGATCACGGAAAGGACCGAAACGCTGGCGGCGGTGGGCCATGACCTGCGCACGCCGCTCGCCCGCTTGCAGTTGCGGCTGGAAAATTTGCGCGATGCCGAGGCGCGCGAGGCGATGAGCGGCGACGTCACCGAAATGGCGGAGATGATCGAATCGCTGCTGGCGTTCCTGGGCGGCGAAAAAAATGGCGAGGCGGCGGTGCGCACCGATGTCGCCGTGACCGTGGCGACGGTGGTGGACGCTTTCCAGGATCAGGACAAGGACGTCACCTATGAGGGGCTGGACCATCTGGAGATGGAAACCCACTCCATATCCCTGCGCCGGGCGGTGATGAACCTGATTGAAAATGCGCTGCATTATGGCGATCGCGCGCGGGTGGCGGTCGAGCGGGAGGGCGAGGAGGTGGTCATCCGCGTGGACGATGACGGCCCCGGCATTCCGCCCGGAAAGCTGGAGGAGGTATTGAAGCCCTTCGCCCGGCTGGACGAGGCGCGGCAACGCAATACACGCGGGCTTGGCCTGGGCCTGGCGATCGTGGCGCGGGTGGTGGAAAGGGCCGGGGGCCGGCTGGTGCTGGTGAACCGGAAAGAGGGAGGATTGCGCGCGGAAATCCGCCTGCCTGCGCCTTCCGCACCAGTGAAGCGCTAGCCCGCCGCTGTTGCGCACACGAAAGAGAATTGGGGGCCCCCAAGCAAAACTCGTTTACCCGAACGCTTCGTGCCGCGCTATGCCGCCGTCAGGATTGACATGAGGCGTGTATGACGGACGAGGGCGAAGACTCCATTCCCGAAGGATATTGGGACATCGGCCAACTGACGGCCGACCTGAGCGCCGCCCGCAACCGATGGCGGCAGGAGCAGCAGCATCATGCCGAATATGGGGCGGAAGGCTTCCCTTCGCGGGCGGACCTGGCGAAGATCACCGCGTCGCTGTGCGCCGCGCTGTTTCCCCTGCGGCTTGGCCCCAGCTTCGTGCGCATCCATAATGAGGACGCCTTTGTCGAGCAGACGCTCCAGACGGCGCTCAGCCGCCTCTATGGCCAGATCCGGCTTGAACTGCTCTACGCGCTGGAAGGGGAGGCGGCGTCGGAGGTGGACGCGCAGGCCGCGCGCATCATCGGCAGCTTCGCCCAGAGCCTGCCGGGGCTGCGCACCCTGCTCGACAGCGACGTTAAGGCCGCTTTCCAGGGCGATCCCGCCGCGCGCAGCGTGGATGAGGTGCTGATCTGCTATCCATCGATGCTGGCGATCATCCATCATCGGCTGGCGCATCAGCTTTACGAGCTGGGCGCGCCGCTGGTGGCGCGGATCATCTCCGAAATCGCGCACAGCCGCACCGGCATCGACATCCACCCCGGCGCGCGGGTCGGCCGCAGCTTCTTCATCGATCACGGCACCGGCGTCGTGATCGGCGAGACGGCGATCGTGGGGGATCGCGTGCGCCTCTATCAGGGCGTGACGCTGGGCGCGCGCAGCTTTCCGGCGGACGAGAAAGGCGGGCTGGAAAAGGCGCAGCCGCGCCACCCGATCATCGAGGATGACGTCGTCATCTATGCCGGCGCGACGATATTGGGGCGCATCATCATCGGCAGCCGGTCGGTCATCGGCGGCAATGTCTGGCTGACCGACAGCGTGCCCGCCAACAGCAATGTGCGGCAGGCCAAGGCGCAATATGAGGTCACGAGCCGGGTCGAAGTGTCCGCCCCCCACCGCGTCCATGCGCTGGTGGAGGAGCAGTCAGGCTTTGCCGGCAATATCTGATCACTGGTCCGGGCAGCTGCTGCCTTCGCCAGCGATCAGGTCGAGGCAGCGGCCGTCAATCTGATCCTTCGGCACGGGCAGGTGGATGAGCGCCGCCAGCGTCGGCATGATGTCGGCCGTTTCGACGCCGAGCGGCTGTTCGAACGCGCGGATGCCCTTGCGCCAGAACAGGATCGGGACGCGGCGGTCGGTGTCCCATGGCGAACCGTGCGTCGCCACATAGCCGGTGCCGGGATTGGCGATGGGCGTGATCCGGGGCTTGAGCAGCAGCAGCAGGTCGCCCGACCGTTCGGGGTCGAAGCTGGCGCGCGCTTCCTGAAGCAGGCTCCAGCTTTCGGGCGGGCCGGACGGGGAGGGGGCAGCGGCGATCTGCGCCCTGGTGAAGACGGTTTCGACCTGGGGATGAGCGCGCAGCAGGGCGAGCGCGGCGGCTTCCACCCTGGCGCGCTCAGCGGGGGAAAGGCTGGGGTCGAAATAGAGGTCGCCTGACGGGCCATCGCCATAGATCAGCGTCTTGCCGCTGATGCCGGTGCGGGTGGCGACTTCCTGCGACAGCGCGCGCGGCATCAGCGCCGGATCGACCCGCTGTTCCATGGGCATGGCGTTTTGCCGGTGCCGTTCGGGCAGGTCGTGGCCGCCATGGTCGGCGGTCAGCACGACGGCATAGTCGATTCCCATCCTGTCCAGATGATCGAAGAAGACGCCCAGTTCCCGGTCGAGCCTGTCCACCTGGATGCAGCTTTCCGTGCCTTCGGTGCCGTAGCTGTGGCCAATATAGTCCGTCGCGGACAGGCCGATGGAGATGATGTCGGTCTGTGCCTGCTGGCCAAGGCTCATGCTCTGGATGGCCGCCATGGCGAAGGCCAGGGTCATGGCGTCCTGCTCGGGCGACACGCGGAACGCCCTGGCATCGCCCGCTTCCCGCTGGAAACGGCCGGTGCCCACCGTCTTGCCGTTGCCGACGCTGACCGGAAAATCCTTCGCCACGCATTGCGCGGGCAGTTCAAAGCCGGGGTTCGCCTGCGCCAGACGCTGCTCATAGGCGCGGTTGACCTGCTGAACCAGCGGCGGGACGGGGACGCCGGGATAGCTGACATAGCCCTTTGGCCCCAGCCACCAGACATGATCCGCCCTGGCCCCGCCCAGCATGATCGCCGCGCGGTCCTTGCCCGCGATCGACACGGAGCGCGTGGACGGATTGGCGGCCTTCATCCGGTCGCCCAGCGTCGGCACGCGCAGGTGGATGGAGGATGCGGCATAATTGCCGCTGCTGGTGCCCGGCTGGCTTTCATCCTCGGCGCAATAGACCTGCTTGTCGGTGCGGCTGGCTTTCAGGTCGAACCAGTTGTTGGCGATGATGCCGGTGCGCGACGGGCGGCTGCCGGTCAGGATGGTGCTGTGGCCGGGGCAGGTTTCGGTCGCGGCATGGCTTTGATAGCCGCGCGGAAAGAGGGCGCCTTCGCTTAGCCGCTTCAACCCGCCGGTATAATAAGGCCGGTATTCGCTGAAGAGGTCGGCGGAAAACTGGTCCACCGCGATCGCCACGATCAGCCGGGGCGCTGATGCGGAAGGGGCGGGCGCTGGCGCCTGCTGGGCGATGACGGGCGCGGCGCTGGTCAGGATCAGCGCGGCGAGGACTTTCTTGAACATGGGGTGGAGGCCTCCTCGACCTTGACGGCGAATGCAGGGAGACCTAGCCCCAAGGCCGTCCACCCCGCCAGAGGCCCAATGCGGATTTTTCATGTCCTTCTGATGACGTTCGCGTTTCTCTTCGCCTGCGCGGCGGGGGCGCAGGGCGCGTTCGCGCCGGGCGTGCCGCATATCCGCGCGGCGCTGGTGGCGGAAACCGCCGCGCCCGCGCCGGGGCGGACGGCGATGATCGCCTTTTCGATGAAGCCGGACGATGGCTGGCATGGCTATTGGGAAAATCCCGGCGATGCGGGCGTGGGCATGAGCGTTAAATGGACGCTGCCCAAGGGCGTCAGCATCGGCGCGCTGCGCTATCCGGTGCCGGAGACGCTGCTGATCTCAGGCCTGATGAACCACGTCTATGAAGGGCCTTATGCGGTGCTCGCGCCGTTGACGGTGGCGGCGGACGTGCCGGTGGGGACGGCTCTGCCGATCCGGGGCAAGGCGGAATGGCTTGCCTGCACGGACAAGGTCTGCGTGCCCGAAAGCGCCGAACTGGCGCTGAACCTGACCGCCGGTGACGGCGCGGTGACGGCGGAGGATGCGAGCCGGTTCGACGCATGGCGCGCCCGCTTGCCCCGGCCGCTTGGCAGCGAGGCGCGCTACGCGATCAGCGGCGGCAGGTTCCGCCTGTCGGTGCCCTTCCCGGCGGAGGCGGCGGCGAGCGACATTCATCTGTTCCCCCTGACCGAAGGCGCGGTGCGCTATGCGGCGGAGCAGAAGGTGCGCCGCGACGGCGACCGCCTGCTGCTGGAAAGCGAGGCGGGGGAGGGGTTCAGGGGCGGCACGGTCCGGGCGGTGCTGCGGACCGGCGATCATAGCGGCTTTTTGCTGACGGCGCGGCCGGGCGAGGTGGCGGAGGCGCGGAGCGGCGTGCTGCGAACCACGCTGATCGCGCTGGGCGGGGCGCTGCTGGGCGGGTTGCTGCTGAACATCATGCCCTGCGTCTTCCCGATCCTGGCGCTCAAGGCGTTGAAGCTGGCGCGCGCGGGCGGAGACGAGCGCACGGCGCGCCGCGAAGCGCTGGCCTATGCGGCGGGGGTGGTGCTGACCTGCCTGCTGCTGGGCGGCGTGCTGCTGGCGCTGCGGGCTGCGGGAAGCGCGGCCGGATGGGCGTTCCAGTTGCAGGACCCGCGCGTCATCCTGCTGCTGCTGCTGCTGGCGACGGCGATCGCGCTCAACCTGGCTGGCCTGTTCCAGCTTGGCGCTTTTGGCGGGGGCGAACGGCTGGCGGGCAAGAGCGGAGCGTCGGGCGCATTCTGGACCGGCGCTCTGGTCGCCTTCGTCGCGACGCCCTGCACCGGGCCGTTCATGGGCGCGGCCATGGGCGCGGCGCTGGTCCTGCCGCTGCCCGCCGCATTGGCCCTGTTCGCCGGGCTGGGCATCGGCCTTGCCGCGCCGTTCCTGCTGCTCGCCTGGTCCCCCGCGCTGCGCCGCCGCCTGCCGCGGCCGGGCGGATGGATGGAGACGTTTCAGAAGATCTTGTCGGTGCCGATGTTCCTCACCGCCCTTGGCTTGGCGTGGCTGCTCGGCCAGCAGCGCGGCGTTGGCGCGATCACCGCGGGCGTGGGGGCCGCGCTGGGGCTGGGCCTACTGCTGTGGTGGCTGGGCGCTCGCCAGCAGCGTGGACGCAGGGGCGGCATGATCGCGGCGGCGGGAGCGGCGCTGCTGCTGGGCGCGGGCGTGATGCTGCTGCCCGCCCATGCGCCCGCCGCTGCGAAGGCGGAGAGCGGCGTCATCCCCTTCGACGAGGCCCGGCTGGCCGCCTTGCGCGCGCAGGGAAAGCCGGTCTTCCTCTATTTCACGGCGGACTGGTGCCTTACGTGCAAGGCCAATGAGGCAGCGGCGATCGACCGGGTGGAGACGCGGGACGCCTTTGCGAAAGGCGGAGTGACGGTGATGGTCGGCGACTGGACCAGCGCGGACCCCGCGATCACCCGCTTTCTGGAAGCGAAAGGCCGGTCGGGCGTGCCGCTCTACCTCTGGTATGCGCCGGGCAAGGAGGCGCAGGTCCTGCCGCAGATCCTGACGCCCGCCACGCTGACGGCGCTGGTGCGCTGATGGCCAAGCTGCGCGCCGACCAGCTGCTGGTGGACAGCGGCCTTGCGGAAAGCCGCACGCGCGCGCAGGCGCTGATCCTGGCGGGGCTGGTGTTCCTGGGCGACAGGAAGATCGACAAGGCGGGGCAGCAACTGCCTGAGGACGCCGTGCTGGAGGTGCGGGGAAAGGACCATCCCTGGGTGTCGCGCGGCGGGATAAAGCTGGCGCATGCCATCGACCATTTCGGCATAGACGTGACCGGCATGACCGCGATCGATGTCGGCAGCTCGACCGGCGGCTTCACCGACGTGTTGCTGAGCAAGGGCGCGGCGCGGGTCTATGCGGTCGACAGCGGCACCAACCAGCTCGCCTGGAAGCTGCGGTCGGACCCGCGCGTCATCGTGCATGAACAGACCAGCGCACGCATCCTGACCGATGACCATATCCCCGAAGCGGTGGACATCATCGTGTGCGACGCCAGTTTCATATCGCTGGCCAAGGTGCTGGAGCGGCCGATGACCTTCGCCCGTCCCGGCGCACATCTGGCCGCCCTCATCAAGCCGCAGTTCGAAGCAGGGCGGGAGGAAGTGGGCAAGGGCGGCGTGGTGCGCGACCCCGAAGTCCATGCGCGCGTGTGCGAGGATGTGCGTAGCTGGCTGACCGTCAAGGGGTGGAATGTGACCGGCATCACCCCCAGTCCGATCACCGGGCCACAGGGCAATATCGAATTTTTGATCCACGCCCGCTTTGGTGGATAATCCTGCCGAGTTCGTTACTGAGGGGGCGGTTACATTTCGCGACAATTGCTCCAGTTGCCTCGTTTGCAAAGGCTCGTTAGCCCCTTCCTATGCGCCCCATCCTGTCCCTGTGCCTCCTTGCGCTGACCCTTGCCTCGTGCGGCGGGGAAAAGGAGAAGAAAGCCCGTCCGCCCGCTCTGGTGGAGGCGGCGCCGATTACGCGCGCGACCTTCACGGACACTCTGGAGGCAGTGGGCACGGCGCTGGCCAATGAACAGGTGGTGCTGTCCGCGCCTGTGACGGAGCGGATCACGTCCATCAACTTCGCCGACGGCGCGCAGGTCAGCCGGGGTCAGGTGATCGCCACTCTGGCAGTGGGTCAGGAACGGGCGGAACTGGCGGCGGCCGAAGCGCAGGCATTGCAGGCGAACCAGCAGCTGGAACGGATTCAGGCGCTCAAGAAACGCGGCTTCGCCACCGTCGCCAGCCTTGACCAGCAGGTGGCAGCGGCCAATTCGGCGCGCGCCAATGCGCAACTGGCGCGCGCGTCGATCGGCGACCGCATCATCCGCGCCCCCTTTTCGGGCTGGGTCAGCCTGCGCACCGTATCGCCCGGAGCGATCGTGACGGCCGGAACGGCGATCGCCACCGTCAGCGACATCAGCAGGATCAAGCTGGACTTCACCGTGCCGGAAACGCGCCTGTCGATGATCCGCGAGGGACAGCCGATCAAGGCGGTCTCTTCCGCTTACCCGGACCGTCCCTTTTCCGGCACCATCGCCACCATCGATCCGGTGATCGATCCGGCGACCCGCGCCGTGCGGGTGCGCGCCATCCTGCCCAACCCGGACAAGATGCTGAAACCCGGCATGCTGCTGACCGTGAGCGTCGCCGCGCGGCAGCGCCAGTCGCTCGCCGTGCCGGAGCTTGCGGTGGTGGGCGAGGGCGACGAGCGCTATCTGTTCATCGTGGCGGAAGGCAAGGCGAGGCGGGTGAAAGTCGCCACGGGCATGCGCCAGAACGGACTGGTCGAGATATTGGACGGGGTGAAGCCGGGCCAGAAGGTGGTGACGGACGGCGTCGTGAAGCTGAGCGATGGCGCCCCGGTACGGCTGGCCGGTGAGGATCGCGAGCCGCCCAAGGTTGCGGATCGCGCCGCGACCGGCGCCTGAGGGGCCGGGCCGATGCAACTGTCCGACATCTCCGTCCGCCGCCCGGTCTTCGCGGCGGTCATCGCGGTGCTGCTCTGCATCGTCGGCGTGGTGGGCTATATCAGCCTGTCCGTCCGCGAATATCCCGATACCGATCCCCCCATCGTGTCGGTGGAGACGACCTATACCGGCGCCGCGGCGTCGGTGATCGAAACGCGGATCACGCAGATCATAGAGGATTCGGTTGCCGGGATTCAGGGCATCCGCAACATCACATCCACATCGCGCGACGGCACGTCGACCATCAGCATCGAATTCGATCCTTCGCGCGACATCGATTCATCGGCCAATGACGTGCGCGACCGGGTGGGCGCGGTGATCGAGGACCTGCCCGAAGACGCGCTCGCGCCCGAAATCCGCAAGGTGGACGCCGACGCGCGGCCGATCATGTATATTGCGTTCAGCAGGCCCGGATGGTCGCCCGTGCGGATCGCCGACTATCTGGACCGCAATATCGTCGACCGCTTTTCCGCGATCGACGGCGTGGCGCGCGTCAGCGGCGGCGGGGACCAGCGCCCGGCGACGCGCATCTGGCTGAATGCGGAACGGCTCGCCGCCTTCTCCCTGACGCCCGCCGATGTCGAAGCGGCCCTGCGCGCGCAGAATGTCGAGCTGCCCGCCGGCCGGTTCGAATCGAAGGACCAGAACCAGACGCTGCGCGTCGAACGCGCCTTTTCGACGCCGGAGCAGTTCGCGCAACTGGTCATCGGCCGGGGCGCGGACGGGTATCAGGTGAAGCTGGGCGATGTCGCGCGGATCGAGGAGGGGCCGGAAAATCCCTATGTCTCCTTCCGCACCAATCAGGCGAACGGCGTCGGGCTGGGCATCATCCGCCAGTCGGGCGCGAACACGCTGGAGGTCGCCGACCGGGCGAAGGCGCTGATCGAGCAGATCCGGCCGGACCTGCCGGAGGGGATGAGCGTCAATATCGGGTCGGACGAGTCGCTGTTCATCAGCCGGGCGATCGACAATGTCTATGACACGCTGTTGGAAGCGGCGATCCTGGTCATCATGGTCATCTTTCTGTTCCTGGGGTCTCTCCGCGCGACCATCATCCCTTCGGTCACGGTGCCGATCTGCCTGCTCGCCACCTGCGCCGTCATGTGGCTGCTCGGTCTTTCGATTAACCTTTTGACGCTGCTAGCCTTCGTGCTCGCCATTGGGCTGGTGGTCGATGACGCGATCGTGGTGCTGGAAAATGTCTATCACCGGATCGAGCAGGGGGAGGACCCTCTGGTCGCCGCTTATCTGGGCACCCGGCAGGTGGGCTTCGCCATCATTTCGACGACGCTGGTCGTCTGCGCCGTGTTCGTGCCGGTCATGTTCCTGGCGGGGCAGACCGGCCTGCTGTTCCGCGAACTGGCGATCGCGATGATCGCCGCCATCGCCTTTTCCGGATTCATTTCGCTCAGCCTTGCGCCGATGCTTTGTTCCAAGCTGCTGCGGCATAGCGAGCGCGGGCGGCTGGCCAAATGGGTGGACAACCGGTTCCAGCGGCTGGAGGGCGCTTATGCGCGGCTGCTCGACAAGGTGCTGCGGCGGCCGCTCGCTGCCTTCATCGCGCTGGCGCTGTTCCTGGGGGCGGCGGGCGCGCTGTTCATGACGCTGCCCAACGAACTGGCCCCGGCCGAGGATACAGGCGTCGCCGATGGCCAGATCAGCGCGCCCGAAGGCACGGGCTTCGACCGGATGCTAAGCTATATGGAACGGCTGGAGAATGATCTGGCCCCGCTGCTGAAGGACGGCCGCCTGCAAGTGCTGATCACGCGCACGCCCGGCGGTTTCGGCGCGAGCGACGATTTCAACAGCGGCAATGTCATCGCCTTCCTGCGGCCATGGGAAGACCGCACCGTCACCACGGCCGAAATCGCCGACATCATCAACAAGGCGATCGCGAACCAGCCGGGCGTGCGCGGCAATGTCGCCCCCCGGTCGGGGCTGGGGCGGGGCAGGGGCCTGCCGGTGAATATCGTGCTGACGGGATCGACCTATGAGGGACTGGTCGCCGCGCGTGACCGTATCATGGCAGCGGCGGCGAACAATCCCGGCCTCGTCAACCTGGACAGCGACTATAAGGAAACCAAGCCGCAGATGCGGATCGAGGTGAACCAGCAGCGCGCGGGCGACCTGGGCGTGTCGGCGAACGACATCAGCCAGGCGTTGCAGACGCTGCTGGGATCGCGCCGGGTCACCACCTATGTCGATCGTGGCGAGGAATATCGCGTCCTGCTCCAGGCGGAGCGGGAGGGACGGCAGACGCTGGCCGATCTGGAGCGCATACAGGTGCGCACCCGCACCGGCGCGCTGGTGCCGCTGTCGGCGGTGGTGACGGTGCGCGAGGTCGCAGGGCCCCGCCAGCTCAACCGCTATAACAAGCTGCGCGCGATCACGCTGACGGCGGGCCTTGCGCCCGGCTATTCGCTGGGCGAGGCGCTCACCTATCTGGAAGGGCAGGCGCGCCAGTCGCCCGAAGTGCTGGCCATCGGCTATCGCGGCGAAAGCCAGTCGCTGCGGGAGACGGGCGGGTCGATCTGGCTGGTGTTCGGGCTGACCATCCTGATCGTCTACCTGCTGCTGGCGGCGCAGTTCGAAAGCTTCATCCACCCCGGCGTCATCATCGCCACCGTGCCGCTGGCCGTGGCTGGCGGCGTGCTGGGGCTGGCGCTCAGCGGCGGGTCGATCAACCTCTACAGCCAGATCGGCATCGTCATGCTGGTGGGTCTGGCGGCCAAGAACGGCATCCTGATCGTCGAGTTCGCGAACCAGTTGCGCGACGAGGGGCTGGAGATTGCGGAGGCGATCAGGCAGGCGGCCGCGCGGCGTCTGCGCCCCATCCTGATGACATCCATCGCGACAGTGATCGGCGCTGTTCCGCTGGTCATCCGGGGCGGAGCGGGGGCGGCTGCGCGCCAGTCCATCGGCGTGGTGGTGGTGTTCGGCGTGTCGCTGGCGACGCTGATCACGCTGTTCCTGATCCCCATCCTCTATTCGCGGGTTGCGAGACGAACCGTTTCACCGCAAACCGTGGGCAGGCGGCTTGACTCGGCATTGAAGGATTCGCCCGAAGCCGCCGAGTGAGCATGAGGGAGTCGTCCTGCCGATGAACGAGATCGCGTCCCCTGGCCAACTGCGCCTCGCCTATCTGCGCTGGGCATTGCTGAGCGTCCCGGCGATCGTGTTCCTGGGCTTCCTGTCCGGCCGGATCGCCAATAGCGGCTATGGCAACCGCTGGTTCGACGCGCTGGAAAAGCCCGCCTTCATGCCGCCGGGCTGGGCTTTCGGGGCTGCGTGGACGGTCCTTTACGTGCTGATGGGCCTGGCGCTGGCGATGATCATCCATGCGCGGGGATCGCGCGGACGGGGGGCGGCCATCCTGCTGTTCCTGGTCCAGCTCGTCATGAACCTGCTCTGGTCGCCGCTCTTTTTCCGCGCGCATCAGGTGGATAATGCCTTCATCCTGATCCTGCTGCTGATCGTCACTGTCGCCATCACCGCCTTTCTCTTCTGGAGGATCAGGGCGGCTGCGGGCCTTTTGCTGCTGCCCTATCTTGCATGGCTGGTCTTCGCCGCGGCGCTCAATTATGAGATCGGCCGCCTCAATCCCGATGCGGAAACCCTTGTCGCGCCCGCGCTCAAGGCCCAGATATAGATGCCGGGCGCATGGTGATGCGCCCATCAAGACAGGATAAGCAGATCATGCAGAGCGAAAACCGCTTTTTCGACGACCTCGCCAAGCTGGTGAACGGCGCCGCCGGGACGGTCGCGGGCATGAGCCGGGAGTTCGAGACCAACGCCCGTGAAAAGGCCAAGCAGTGGATCGGCGGCATGGATTTCGTCAGCCGCGACGAATTCGATGCGGTCAAGGCGATGGCCGCTGCCGCGCGCGAGGAAGTGGAGTTGCTGAAGGCCCGGATCGACGCGCTGGAAGGCCGTTCGCCCGAGCCGGTGACCAAGACCGTGCGTCCCGCCAAGGACAAGCCCACGGACGCGCAATAGCGCCCGCTGCATCCCCATCCGTTCGTTTTCTGCAACGATCCACAGCTTTCATGCATTTTGCCGATTCGATCGGTTCCCCTACCGATCGGGACATGCTCTAAGGCCGGCAGATGATGGACAGCGACGAATATGAAAATGGCGGCCAGGAAGCCGCGCCGATCGACATGCTGGCCGCCTATTTCGAAGCGCATGGATGGAGCTTCGATCAGGTCGGCGAGGACGAGATCGTTGCGAGCACGCAGGGTTCCTGGGCGCAATATGAACTGCGCGGCATCTGGCGCGACGAGGATCAGGTGCTGCAATTGCTGGCCTTGCCCGACATCCGGGTCAGCGATGAAAAGCGCGCCGCCATTTATGAAACGCTGGGCCTGATCAACGAGCAGCTTTGGCTTGGTCATTTCGAGCTTTGGTCCTCCAGCGGCATCATATTATTCCGCCACGGCGCTCTGCTGGGCGCGGGCGGGACGTTGACGCTCGATCAGGCGCAGATTCTGGTGGAGACGGCGATCGACGAGTGCGAGCGCTTTTACCCGGTGTTCCAGTTCGTGCTGTGGGGCGGCAAGAGCCCGGCGGAGGCGATCTCCGCCAGCCTTATCGAAACGCGCGGCGAAGCCTAAGGCGGCGGTCGATGTCCACGCTCTGGCCTGATCATCTTTTCCTTGTCGGCTGCGGCAATATGGCGGGGCAGATGCTCGTCCGCTGGCTCGCGTGCGGGCTCGACCCGGCGAGGGTGACGGTGCTTCGCCCAAGCGGCCGGGCCGTGGCGGAAGGGGTGCGGGTCATATCGGAATATCCCGCGACCCTGCCGCCGGGCACGACGATCCTGCTGGGCATGAAGCCCTATCAACTCGCCGATGTTGCGGAATCGCTGGCGCCCATCAGCGACGGGGAGGCGCGGCTGGTATCCATTCTGGCTGGCACGCGTCTGGCGGATTTGCGCCAGCATTTCCCGGCGGTGCGCGATATCGTCCGGGCCATGCCCAACCTGCCCGTCGGAATTGGCGGCGGCGTGACCGCGCTCTGCGCTGACGAGCGGACGGCGGTTGAGGGTTATGCAGCGGTCGAGGCGCTCATGTCGCCGCTGGGTCTGGTGGAGCGGATCGCTGATGAGGGGCAGTTCAACGAGGTGACGGCGCTGTCGGGCTGCGGTCCGGCTTTCCTGTTCCGCTTCATCGATGCCTTTGCCCGTGCGGGCGAGGCGATCGGCCTGTCCGCTGAACAGGCGGCGCGCATGGCTATGGCGACCGTGTGGGGATCGGCCAATATGGCAAAGCAGGCCGCAGACAGTCCCGGCGTGCTGGCCGATCGGGTTGCCAGCCCTGGAGGCATGACGCGTGAGGGGCTCAACGTGTTGGATGCTGACGGCAGGCTGCTAAAGCTGATGACCGATACGCTGACCGCCGCGCGCGACCGGGGCGAGGAAATGGCGCGGGGCGGTTAGATCGGTTGGACGATCGTCAGAGCGCCTGAGTGACCGAATGCGGACCATTTACCATGCTGCCTCCTGAAACGCCGATCCTGATCCTCACCACGGGCGGCACTATCGACAAAATCTACTTCGATGCCCTGTCTGATTATCAGGTCGGCGAAACGGTCATGGCCAAACTGCTGGAGATCGCACGCGTCAAGCGGCCGTTCCGGGTCGAAGAAGTGGCGCGGAAGGACAGCCTTGACCTGGATGACGCCGACCGGGCGCGAATTCGCGATCGCGTAGCGGCGGCTCCCGAAAAGCACGTCATCATCACGCATGGCACCGACACGATGACGGAAACGGCCAAATGGTTGCGTGCCATTCCCGGCAAGACCGTGGTGCTGGTGGGCGCATTGGCCCCGGCACGCTTTGGTGAAAGTGACGCCAGCTTCAATCTGGGCATGGCGTTCGCAACGGTGCAAATGTCGCCGCCCGGTATCTACATCACCATGAGCGGATCGGTGTTCCGTGCGGATGAGGTCGTGAAGGACCGGGAGAAAGGGGCATTCGTGCCCCTGAATCCAAAGGGCTGACCGGCGGGCGCCGGGAACGCAAGGATCAGCCGTTTTCTTCTCGTCAGGAACCGCTGCCGCACTTGGACATTATTCGTGCGGGAGGCGTAATGATGAGGAGGATATGATGGCGGATTATCAGGAACGCCCGGCCACGACGACGACCGTCATTGAAAAGCGCAGCGGCGGCACCGCCCTGGCCGTGTTGCTGCTGGTGGTTGTGGTGGCGATTGCGGCCTTTTTCCTGATCAGCAGCGAATCCCGCAAGGATAGCGCGGTGGAAAGCGCTGCGACCCAGGTAGGTCAGGCGGCGAGCGATGTCGGCGATGCGGCGCAGAGCGCTGCCAGCGGTAAGAGCGAATAGGCCGGCTGGGACGACCGAAATACTTCTCGTATCAGTGTGCCGAGGCCATTTGCCTGTTTGGAACGAAGTGCACCATGCTTCCGCCTTCGCAGGAACCTGTGTGAGCATGATTGGGACAAGCTCTCCCCTGGCCTCGCTCCGCCCGGTTAAGGGCTTCGGCTTCGCTCAGCCCGAACGGAAGGAGTTTACTCCATAATAAAGAGCGCCCTTTCAGGCGCTCTTTATTCCGGTATGCCGTTGACGGCTCAACCGAAGATCGTTCAGGCGAAGATTGTTCAGGCTTCGGCCTTTGCATGCTTGGGCGCGGCCTCGTTCAGGATGCGCAGGATCTTCTTGAGCGCGCTCGGCTCGTCCGTTTCCTCCATGGCGGCGAGTTCGCGTGCCAGGCGGCTGGACGCCGCTTCGAAAATCTGCCGTTCGGAATAGCTCTGTTCCGGCTGATCGTCGGCGCGGAAAAGGTCGCGCGTCACTTCGGCGATCGACACGAGGTCGCCCGAATTGATCTTTGCTTCATATTCCTGGGCGCGGCGCGACCACATGGTGCGCTTCACCTTGGGCTTGCCCTTCAGCGTGTCGATCGCTTCTTCAAGGGTCTTGTTGGAGGACAGCTTGCGCATGCCGACTCCCTCAGCCTTGTTGGTGGGGACGCGCAGGGTCATGCGTTCTTTTTCGAAGCGCAGGACATAAAGCTCAAGCTCCATGCCCGCAATCTGCTCCTTCTGCAATTCCACCACACGGCCAACGCCATGCTTGGGGTAAACGACATAATCACCAACATCAAAGGACAGCGCCTTGGCAGCCATTTGCAACCTTTCTAATTCAGCTGATACGGTGAACGTCACGGGAACAGGTGCGCGAATGGCGGCACAAGTGAAGAGGCCCGCGGCGCTACCGTGAAGACATGAGGCGAATTCTCCAGAACGGATGCGACCATATCCGTCTTTCGCAACTCATTTAGCAGATTCGTAACAAAAATTCCAGCCCCGCCACAATATCGAGCGGCAGGGGCCGGAATCAGGCGCAATGGCTAGTCTTTTTCACAGAGCAGCTTGCAACGGCGGCGCGGCCATGATGACAGGCCGGTCAGTCCTGCTGCTTAGCTGCCGGAGCCGGGATTGGGAGAAAAGAACTTCTCCAGCTTGTTCTCGACGCCCTTCATCTCATCCGCGTCGGCAGGCGCTTCGCCCTTGACGGTGATGTTGGGCCATTCGGCGGAATATTTCGTGTTGAGTTCCAGCCACTGTTCCAGGCCGCTTTCGGTGTCCGGCAGGATCGCTTCGGCCGGGCATTCCGGTTCGCACACGCCGCAGTCGATGCATTCGTTGGGATTGATGACCAGCATGTTCTCGCCCTCGTAGAAACAGTCCACGGGACAGACCTCAACGCAATCCATATATTTGCAGCGGATGCAATTGTCGGTCACGACATAGGTCATGGGTCAGCACTCTATAGGGTTTGGACAGCGGCGGCCCTGCTATGCGCGGCGCGCCCGAAGGTCAATGAGGATATTTTTGCCCGCCTAATGGCCAAGCTTCAGTTCTTCGTAACAGCTTTGCGCTTCGGGCGCGGGGCCGCGGCGGCCGGGCAGTTGGACGATGCGGACGACGCGTACGCCATTGGGATGCGGAAAGGTGATGAGGTCGCCCGCGCGGACAGGGGAATGCGCCCGTTCGATGCGGCGCCCGTTCAGCCGGATATGGCCATCCTCAGCCATTTTCTGCGCGACCGATCGGCTTTTGGCGAGGCGCGCGAACCACAGGAATTTGTCGATGCGCAGGCTTGGCCCATGGCCTCCGGCCGCCGCGGTCTCAGCCATTGCGGCCGAGCAGATCGGCAAGCCCGGCGAAGGCGTGATTGGCGGCAGGAGCAG
>NZ_ATHO01000057.1 GCF_000445065.1 Sphingobium quisquiliarum P25
AGCGGCATAGCCGCAGTTGGCCAGGCGGCGGCTGGAAGCGCGGCGAATGCCGTCCTCTCGCCCTTGCGCAAGGCGGCCACCGAAGGCGGCGAGGCGATGAAATCCAACTTCCGCTCGGGCGCCCGCGCCGGGTTCACGGCCACAGGCGGCACGATCACCGGCGGACCCGCACCCACCACCCCGGCGGCCGCACCCGCTGGCGGCTCCGCATCGGCCGGCACGTCGGCTCAGCCCGCATGGGCGGCCGCGATGAAACGCCGCCAGGCCGTCAGCCACGGCGCGACCGTCATCGCCCACACCATGAAGGCTGGCGACAGCCACGGCGGCGGCGCCGGTCCCGACATCAAAGAGAAGGACTGACCTCCCATGTTCCGACGCCCAACTATCCGTTACGGCCAGACCCCCGAACCCACGACACCCTATCAGCGCGCCGCGCAAGCCTGGGACGACCGCATCGGCTCCGCGCGCGTACAGGCGAAGAACTGGCGCCTCGCCTTCTTCGGCGCACTGGCGCTCTCGGGCGGTCTTGCCGCCGGCCTCGTCTGGCAATCGGCGCGCGGCCATATCGTGCCCTGGGTGGTGCAAGTCGATCGGCTCGGCGAGGCCCAGGCCGTCGCTCCCGCCGAGACCGGCTACCGCCCGACCGATCCGCAGATCGCGTTCCACCTGGCGCGGTTCATCGAGCAGGTCAGGGCAATCCCGGCCGATCCCGTCATCGTTCGTCAGAACTGGCTGCGCGCCTACGACTTCACGACCGATCGGGGCGCGGTGGCGCTCAATGACTACGCCCGCGCAAACGACCCGTTCGCCAATGTCCGCCGGGTGCAGGTCGCAGTCGACGTGTCGAGCGTGATCCGGGCCTCGCCTGACAGCTTCCGCGTCGCCTGGACGGAGCGCCGCTATCAGGACGGGAGCCTCGCCGCCACCGAACGCTGGTCGGCCATCCTCACCATCGTCGTGCAGCCGCCGCGCACCCCCGACGCGCTGCGCAAGAACCCGCTCGGCGTCTTCGTCAACGCCCTCAACTGGTCGAAGGAGCTGTCGCAATGACCGCCATCGCGTTCCGCCGCGCCGCATCGGCGGCGCTGCTCGCCTCCGCTTCAGCACTCGCCGGCTGCGCCACCACGTCCGCGAAGCCGCCCGCCATCACCTATGACGATCCGCCGGCCGAGATCGCGGCGACCTTGGCGCCGGAGTCTCCGCATCCCGTCGAGGTGGTGACGATCCCCGAGCCATTGCCGTTGCCAGGCCAGTTGAAGCCGGTGACGGACGAACCCCGCGTGCCGGAGCTGTCCGATCCCCGCCAGCGCGTCGGCGCAGCGAACACCGCCGCGCGGGTGCAGCCGGTGCGCGACGGCTTCCTCAACGCCATCCAGCAATATCCCTGGACCGATGGTGCGCTCTATCAGGTCTATACCGCGCCCGGCCAGGTGACGGACATCGCCTTGCAAGAAGGCGAGCAACTCGTGGGGGCGGGGCCGGTCGCGGCCGGCGACACGGTGCGCTGGATCATCGGCGATACGGTGAGCGGCAGCGGCGCGACGGCGCGCGTGCATATCCTCGTGAAGCCAACGCGACCCGACCTTTCCACGAACCTCGTCATCAACACCGACCGGCGCACCTATCATCTGGAGTTGCGCGCGACCGCTTCGACCTACATGGCGTCCGTCTCGTGGAGCTATCCGCAGGACCAGCTCATCGCGCTGCGCGGTGCCAATGCCGCAGCCGCCGCTTCGGCCCCCGTCGCTGCGGGCCTCGACCTCGCGGCGCTCAATTTCCGCTACCGGATCGAGGGTGACCGCGTGCCGTGGAAGCCGGTTCGCACCTTTGACGATTCTGCCCAGGTGTTCATCGAGTTTCCGGCCGGGATCTCGCAGGGCGAGATGCCGCCCTTGTTCGTGACTGGCGCGGCCGGCGATGCCGAGCTGGTCAATTACCGCGTGCAGGGTCGCTACATGGTGGTGGACCGGCTGTTCGCCGCCGCCGAGCTGCGCCTGGGCGACCGGCGCCGCGAGCAGCGGGTCCGCATCGTGCGTGACGATGGGCGCAGGGGGCGGCCGTGACCGATCCGACCGACAATTCCCCGCCCGAGGCGGCCGCACTGCAAGCGCCGCGCCCCGATCCTCAAGCCTTCCAGCTTCGTGGGCCGACGCCGCGCGTCATGCGCCTGTCACGCAAGGCGCTGGCCGCTATCGGCGTTGTCGCCGGTCTCGGGATCGGCGGCTCGCTGATCTATGCGCTCAAGCCGGCAGGCGAGAAGGAGGCGAAGGAACTCTACAGCACCGACAGCCGCGCCACGTCCGAGACCATCACATCGGGGCCGCGCGACTACAGCCAGACGCCAAAGCTCGGCCCGCCGCTTCCCGGCGACCTCGGCGGCCCGATCGTGGCGGCCCA
>NZ_ATHO01000058.1 GCF_000445065.1 Sphingobium quisquiliarum P25
CGTTGCCACCGCCGCCGGGGCGGCAGGCTGCGCCGGGACAGCGGCCGCAGACGCGGGCGTCGGCGTCACCGCCGCTATGGTCGTGCCTACACGCGCCGGGAAATGACCGAAATGCACCGCTGCGGCTTTCTGCGCCGGGGTCAGGTAGGGCATCTTCTGCATATAGGGCGTCAACGCCGCCGCGAGTTGCCCCGGCATGGTCTGGCTGGCGATCTTGCGCGCATCATCCTGCCGGTTGTTCATCGCCAGGATGAAGGCGCGAAAACGCCAGGCGGGCCGGTCGCTCTTGTAAAGCAACGGCTGCAACACCTTGTCCGCCGCTTCCACCTGACCGGATATACCCAGCGACGCGGCATAGCGGTAAATCAGTTCGCTATTGTCCGGCGTCCGTTTGAGTGCGGCCTGATAATCCCGCTGCGCGCCCGCCTGGTCTCCGGTCAGGTCGCGCGCAAGGCCCCGGTCGCTCAGCAGCGCCGCTTCGGAATAGCCCAGCCGCGTCGCCTGATCGAACAGCTTCAACGCCTCGGCCGGGTTCTGCGTCTTGAGCATCACCCTGCCCAGCCCCGCCTTGACCCTGCTATTATTAGGCTGAAGCGTGTCGGCGCGTGCGAAGAAGCCAGCCGCCGCGCGCGTGTCGTCCAGGTCGATTGCCGCCTCGCCCGCGCCGATCAGCGCTTCGATGTCGCGCGGATTGGACGCAAGGCGTGACAGATGGCGGTTGAGCGCTTCCGTACTGGACGGCCGGATCGGCTGCACCATGCCCGTTTGCGCCTGAGCGGTGCCTGCTAGAAGCAGCGCCGCAACGATCGATAAAGCCGGAGTTTTCACACCATTCCTTTAGCGGATTGCTGCGTGAATGGACAATTACCATGACGAAAAGCGCGCCGGATCGCCTTGGACGATAGACGGCGCGCTCTTGAACCGCCGGGCGGCTGCCCGGGGATTACTGGTTGCTCTGACGGTTGAGGAAGCGCGGAATGTCCGGCGTCGTGCCGTCATCCTCGGCCGCGGCCGTATTCTTGTCCGCGCCGCGTGTGAGGCCGGCCATGCGTTCGAACAGCGTGCCGCCCGTGGCGACGCGAGGTGCCGGTTGCGGCGCGGCGGCTGGCGCAGGC
>NZ_ATHO01000059.1 GCF_000445065.1 Sphingobium quisquiliarum P25
CGGTTCGAGACCGGCGCTGCCTGCCGGACGCGTCAGCATCGGCGGCGGGGGCGGGCGGCCATATAGATCAACTTTGAAGTGAATCACTTCCATCCGTCGCCGCATCGTGGCGGGCGGGAAAGGCGGAGCTATGGGTGGGACTTCGGATTTCGAACGGCTGGCCTTGCTGTCCCCGGAAACGCGGGAGCGGATACTGGCCGGGCTGGACGATGCGGCGGCGCAGGCGCTGGCGCATGACTGGAGCTGGGCCGCGCGGCCGGAGCAGCTTGCGCCGGAGGGGGCGTGGCGGATCTGGCTGATGATGGCGGGGCGCGGCTTTGGCAAGACGCGCGCGGGTGCCGAATGGGTGCGCGCCATAGCGGAAGGGGACGGCGGCGCGCGGATCGCGCTGGTCGGGGCGACGCTGGGCGAGGCGCGGTCGGTGATGGTGGAGGGGCCTTCGGGATTGCTGGCGATCGCGCCCTGGTGGAACCGGCCTGCCTTTTCGCCGGCGCTGCGGCGGCTGATCTGGCCCAATGGGGCGATGGCGATCCTGTTCGGCGCGGCCGACCCGGAAACGCTACGCGGTCCGCAGTTCAGCCATGGCTGGGCGGACGAGATCGCCAAATGGGCGGGCGGGGAAGCGGCGTGGGACAATCTGATGATGGGGATGCGGCTGGGCCGCGCGCCGCGCGTGCTGGCGACGACGACTCCGCGCCCGGTGCCGCTGGTCCGCAGGCTGGTGGCGCTGGATGGGGCGGACGTGGCCGTGACGCGGGGGCGGACGGCGGACAATGGCGCGAACCTGGCCGAAGGCTTCATCGCGGCGATGGAGCGCAGCTATGGCGACACGCGGCTGGGGCGGCAGGAACTGGAAGGCGAGCTGATCGAGGATGTCGAAGGCGCGCTGTGGAACCGCGCCTTGCTGGAGCGGTGCCGGGCGCGGCATGTGCCTGCCGGAGAGGATGGCGCGGGTCCGCTGGCGCGCGTGGTGGTGGCGGTCGACCCGCCCGCTTCGGCGACGGGCGACGCTTGCGGGATCGTGGTTGCCGGGCTGGGGCAGGACGGGCGCGCCTATGTGATCGCTGACGCGAGCGTGGAGAAGGCGACGCCGGAAGGCTGGGCCCGCGCGGTGGCGGCGGCTGCGGTAGCGCATGGGGCCGACCGCGTGGTGGCGGAGGCCAATAATGGCGGGGCGATGGTGGAAAGCGTGCTGCGCGCGGCGGAGGCGGCGCTGCCGGTGCGGCTGGTCCATGCCAGCCGGGGCAAGGCGGCGCGGGCGGAACCCGTGGCGGCGCTGTATGAAGCGGGGCGCGTGCTGCATCTGGGCGCCTTCTGGCAATTGGAAGACCAGATGTGCGGGCTGGTGGCGGGGGGCGGCTATGTGGGTCCGGGGCGGTCGCCCGACCGCGCGGACGCGCTGGTGTGGGCGCTGACCGAACTGATGCTGGGACGGCGCGGGGATGCGCGCGTGCGCAGCGTGTGAGGAACCCCGGCGCAGGGGCGGCGTATTAGCGCAAGTCAATTTCGGAAGGAGTATCGGTCATGAAGCTGGCCAAAATCATGATGATAGCCGCTGGCGTAACGGTCGCCGCCTCGCCGGTCATGGCAGCGTCGCTGAGCAGCAAGGAGCGCGCGCGGGTGGCGAGGGCCGCGCCGCGCGACCGCGACGATGTGCGCTATTGCCTGTTGCAGGCGAAGAAGGGCCGGGATCGCGGGACGGTGATCGGCGCTGCGGGCGGCGCTGGCGTGGGCGCTCTGGCGGGCGGAAATCTGGGCGAGTCCCTGCTGGCGGG
>NZ_ATHO01000060.1 GCF_000445065.1 Sphingobium quisquiliarum P25
GCCGATGGTAGTGAGGGGCTTCCCCTTGTGAGAGTAGGACGTTGCCTGGCAATCTAAGACATCTTCAAAGGAAGGTGTCTTTTTTGTAGTGCGCCCGACATGGGTGTAATCTATAGGGTGCAAGTCCCGAATTGCGAAGGCAGAAGTAGCAGTTAGCTTAACGCAAGGGTGTCTGCGGCGACGCAGAACCTGAAGGAAGCGAGCGGCAAACCTCCGGTCTGAGGAACACGAACTTCATATAAGGCTAGGTATCATTGGGTGAGTCTGCTAAACAAAACAAAGCCCTTTCTGCCGAAGGTGGTACAGAGTAAATGAAGCAGATGGATGGAGGGAAAGATTACATTCTTACTCGGGGAGGTCTGACTGATACGTCAAGTACACTTGGTAACCTATTCAGTGATGAATAGCTGAACAGTCAGAAGTCAGCAGACGTCATAGTACAAATCGGTCTAGAACGATTTGGAAGGACTGAACAATTGAGAGAGAATAGCCCTTGGCATTCCATGATGAGTGATGGAACACAGAAAACAGAGAAACCTCACGCTTAGAAAGTAGTGGTGAATCCCACGAGGGTATTTGCGGAGGGTGTAGCTCATGTGGGCATAAAGAGATTAGCTATTCACGGAAAGGGAACGAAAGCAATGTTGAGTCAAATTCTTACACGGGAAAATATGATCACGGCGTTAAAACGTGTAGAAAGAAATAAAGGAAGCCATGGAGTAGACATGATGCCCGTACAAACCTTACGGTCGCACATCCTTGAAAATTGGTCTTCCATCAAAACGCAAATCATAGAGGGGACCTATGAACCGCAACCAGTCCGTCGAGTCGAAATCCCGAAACCAGACGGCGGGGTGCGTCTATTAGGTATTCCTACTGTGACAGATCGTTTGATACAACAAGCTATATCGCAGATATTAACGAGAGAATACGACCCAATCTTTTCGGAAAACAGTTATGGTTTTCGTCCGAATCGAAGCGCACATGACGCGATTCGGAAAGCGAAAAGTTATATAAAGGAAGGATATCGTTGGGTAGTGGATATGGATTTAGAAAAGTTCTTTGACAAAGTGAATCACGATCGCCTTATGGCTACACTTGCGAGAAGAATTAAAGACCGCCCTTTATTAAAATTAATTAGGAAATATCTCCAATCAGGGGTGATGATTGAGGGAGTATTTTCACGAATAGAAGAAGGAACACCTCAAGGTGGTCCTCTTAGCCCGTTATTATCTAATATTGTGTTGGATGAATTAGATAAAGAACTAGAAAACCGAGGACATAAATTCGTCCGCTATGCGGACGATTGTAATATTTATGTGAAGAGTCATCGAGCAGGGGAACGCACAATGAAAAGTGTCCAATATTTCATTGAACACAAACTTCGTTTGAAAGTGAATGAGGGAAAGTCAGCAGTTGATCGCCCTTGGAAACGGAAATTTCTAGGCTTTAGCTTTACATCCCATAAAGAACCGAAGGTTAGAATTGCGAAAGAAAGCATGAAACGTCTGCACAAGAAGATACGTGAAATTACTTCAAGAAAGATGCCCTATCCGATGGACTGTCGAATCAAGAAGCTGAACCAATATCTAATGGGATGGTGCGGTTATTTCGCCTTGGCTGAGACCCCATCAGTATTTAAACAGTTAGATAGTTGGATTAGGAGACGGTTACGTATGTGTCTATGGAAGAATTGGAAGAAGATTAAAACAAAATTTAAAAACCTAATTGGACTCGGAACTCCACCTAGCAAAGCCTGGGAATGGGCGAACAGTCGCAAAGGGTATTGGCGTATTTCTAATAGCCCCATACTACACAGAAACCTCGGTAACTCCTATTGGAGCAACCGAGGCCTCAAAAGTCTGCAAAGTCGTTACGAAACTTTGCGTCACTTATCTTAGTTGAACCGCCGTATACCGAACGGTACGTACGGTGGTGTGAGAGGACGGGAGATAATCACTCCCTCCTACTCGATTTTAAATGCTATGAAAAACCGGTTAAATAATGTAAGAATCACCAAAAGCAGTACTAATTCTATTT
>NZ_ATHO01000061.1 GCF_000445065.1 Sphingobium quisquiliarum P25
GGCGTTCGTCGGTCGGCGCATCGTCGCGGCGGATGACGCGGCCCGACACGATCGTCGCCACGAAACCTGTCGCTGCCTGATCGAGCCGCCGTCCGCCGCCGGGCAGGTCGTGCCGGACATGCGGCGCATGCAGCCGCAGCGCGTCCAGGTCGATGACGTTGATGTCCGCCTTGTAACCCGGCGCGATGCGGCCCCGGTCGTTCAGCCCCATCGTTTCCGCTGGCCTGGACGACAATGCCTGTACCGCCTGCGCGATACCCAGCCTTGGTCCGTCCCGGTCCCGCGTCCAATAGGTCAGCAGGAAGGTCGGATAGCTGGCGTCGCAGATCGCGGCATAATGCGCGCCGCCGTCGCCCAGCCCCATCACCACGCCGGGATGGTTGATCAGGTCGTAAATCTCGCCCAGCCCGCCTTCGTAGAAATTGCCGAGCGTGTTGTAGAGCATGCCGTCGCCCGCGCCGCCATTCATCAGCAGTTCGCAGGCGACCTCCTCAGGGCGAACCCCGCGCGCCCGCGCCTGCGCCCCGATGCTCGTTTCAGCGGCCGGTTCATAGTTGGGCGGATCGGACAGGGGAAAGATCCAGTCCCAGTTGCGCGTCATCATTGCCAGCGGATGGCCTTCGTCCGGCGTCTCGCTGATCATGCGGTCGCGGAATTCCGGGTCGCGCAGGTACGCAAGCTGCCCGGAAAGCGGCAGCGAGGCGATGGCCTGATAGCTGGGGCACAGGCAGAAGGGATGGGTGGACAGTTCAAAGCCGCATATCATGCCGATCGGACGCGGCAGCACCTGCGGGCTGATCGACAGGCCGCGCGCATTCGCCTCGTCGCAGATGCGCAGCGCCTCGCGCCAGACGGGTTCGCCCTTGTTCGCCGTGCCCAGCGTGAAGGTGGCCGGACGGCCCGAAGCCTCCGCCACCGCCAGCAGGTGCGCCAGCTCGTCGGGCCAGCTTGCAAAGGGCGCGTCCAGCACCATTTGCAGCACGCCGGTCCCTGCCTCGCCCATGACCCCGGCGATCGCCTTCAATTCCTCCACATCGGCCTGATAGGTCGGGATATGCTCGCCCGCCTTGGTGCGGTGGATCAGCAGCCGCGACGTGGCGAAGCCGATCGCGCCGGCGTCCAGCGCCTCGCGCGTGATCGCCCGCATCTTCTCGCGATCCTGCGCCGTCGCCGCCTCGCGCCTTGCGCCTCGCTCGCCCATGACGAACACGCGCAGCGGACTGTGCGGCAGCAGCGCCGCGACGTCGATGTCGCGCGGCCGCGCCTCCAGCGCATCCAGATAGCCGGGGAAACTCTCCCAATCCCAACTCAGCCCCTCGGCCATCACCACGCCGGGAATATCCTCCACCCCCTCCATCAGCCGGATCAGCCGGTCATGGTCCTCCGCGCGGCAGGGCGCGAATCCGACGCCGCAATTGCCCGTGACGACCGTGGTGACTCCGTGCGAGGAGGAGGGCGAAAGCCTGTCCGACCAGATCGCCTGCCCGTCATAATGGGTATGGATGTCGACAAAGCCCGGCGTCACCGTCAGGCCGGTGGCGTCGATCACCTCGTCCGCCGTGCCGTCGAAGCGGCCCACGGCAAGGATGCGCCCGTCCAGTATGGCGACATCGCCGGTAAAGGGTTCGCCGCCGCTACCATCGACAATCGTGCCGCCACGGATCAGCAGGTCGCAACGCGCGCTCATGCCGCCGCTCCCATCTTCGCGATCATCGTCATCCGCACCTCTCCATCCTTTGTCGAACCGAACGGTATCCAACCGTTCGGTTCCGGTCAAGCCAGCAGCGGACGGCGCGCTTTCCCGTTTGCCCGCCGCAGCGCTTGGGACTAGCACCTTTCCTCCAAGGTGGCGGCGTTGCGAGTGCCCGATGAAGATAACTTTGCGTCAGATTGCCGTGTTCGAAGCCGTCGCCCGGACCGGCAGCGTCGCAGGCGCGGCGGAGGAGATCGGGCTCAGCCCGTCCGCCGCCAGCATGTCGCTCAAGGATTTCGAAACCCATCTCGGCATCCGCCTTTTCGCCCGGTCAGGACGCCGTCTGCGGCTGAAGGATCAGGGGCGCCCGATGCTGGAAATGGCGCGGCGCGTGCTGGTGCAGGTTTCCGATATGGAAGCGCTCTCTTTGCCGGAGGAAGTGCGCGGCCGCCTGCGGATCGGCGCGGTTGCGCCCGTCGCCAACTATGTGCTGCCGCGCCTGTGCGCCACATTCATGCGCCGTCATCCCGGCGTGCGGATGGAATTGCGCGTGCTGCCGTCGCAGGATGTGATGGAAGGCGTGCGCAACATGGCGCTCGACATCGGCATCGTCGGATCGCCCGTCAATTCCAGTTATCTGGAGGCGCAGCCCTGGATGCGGGATTCGCTCGCCGTGTGCGCCCCGCCGGGGCATCCGCTCGCGGAACAGGGGGAAACGCCGCTCGCCGCCCTGGCGGACGAAGCCTGGATTCTCGAAAAGACGCAATCGAGCGAGCGCATCTCCTTCACCGTTGAAGCGCTCAAATATCTGAACTCGCTCAACATCGTGCTGGAAGCGGACAGCGTGGAGGCGATCAAGCGCGCCGTGCGCGACGGCGCTGGCCTTGCCTGCCTGTCGCGTCTGGCGGTGGAGGAGGAAGCGGCGCGCGGCGAACTCAGCCTGCTCGACATTCCCGAACTGCGCTTCACCCGCATCGTCAGCCTGGTCAGCCGCCGCGACACTCAGCAGCCCGCCGCCGCCCGCGCGTTCCACGCCTTCGCTTCGCAACTGGCGGAAGTGTGATCGTCAGTTTTTCTGATGTATCGCGTCGAATATTCGAAATGGTGGAAATGACCGCAAGGGCCTAGTCCTTCTCCAGCACCGCCGCGCGCAGAAGAGGAGAGAGAAGTGAAGGCCGTCATCTGCCCCGACTTTGCGCCGGTCGACGCGCTGACCAGCGGTGATTTTCCCGCGCCGCAGGCCGGGCCGGGCGAGCTGGTCATCAATGTCGCCGCCGCAGGAGTCAATTATCCCGACGTGCTCATCGTCCAGGGCAAATATCAGACCAAGCCCGCTTTGCCATTCGTTCCGGGCAGCGAGGCGGCCGGGCATGTCGCCGCCGTTGGCGAAGGCGTGCAGGGCTTTGCCGCCGGTGACCGGGTGGCGGCATTCACAGGCAGCGGCAGCTTCGCCGAACAGGTCCGCGTCCCCGCGACGCAGGCATGGCCGGTGCCCGGCGCGGTTGACCTGCATGTCGCGGCGGGCATCTCCATCACCTATGGCACATCCTATCATGCGTTGAAGGATCGCGGCCAGTTGAAGCCGGGCGAGACTTTGCTGGTGCTGGGCGCTGGCGGCGGCGTGGGCCTGACGGCGGTGGAACTGGGCAAGCTGATGGGCGCGCGCGTCATCGCCGCCGCCTCCAGCGCCGAAAAGCTGGCGCTTGCCAAACAGCAGGGGGCCGACGAACTGATCGACTATGCGCGGGAGGATCTGCGCGAACGGGTGAAGGCGCTGACGGGCGGCCAGGGAGTGGACGTCGTCTATGACCCGGTGGGCGGCCCCATGAACCTGACCGCGATCAAGAGCCTCGCCTGGGGCGGGCGGCTTCTGGTCATCGGCTTTGCGGGCGGCGAAATCCCGTCCATCCCCGCCAACCTGCTGCTGCTGAAAAGCGCCTCGGCCGTCGGCGTCCTGTGGGGCAACACCGTCCGCGCCGATCCGGCAGGGCAGGGGGCCAACATGCGCCAGCTTCTCGACTGGCTGGCGCAGGGCAAGCTGCGCCCGGTGATCGACAGGCGTTTCGCCATGCCGGACATCGTCGCGGCGCTCCATCATCTCGAAGCACGCAAGGTCAAGGGCAAGGTGCTGCTGACCATCGCGCCCGAAGCCTGACAAAGCAGGAAAATCATCATGTCCCAAACCGTGACCTACAGCGTTCAGGACGGCATCGCCGAAGCCCTGATCGACAATCCGCCGGTCAACGCCACCTCCGCCAGCGTGCGGCAGGGCCTTGCCGAAGCGATCCGGGCGATGGAGGCCGACCCCTCCGTCAAGGCGCTGGTCGTGCGCTGCGCGGGCAAGACCTTCATCGCGGGCGCGGACATCAAGGAATTCGGCAAGCCCATGGCCGATCCCGGCCTGCCCGAAGTCATGGCGATGATGGACAGGGCGTCCAAGCCGATCATCGCCGCCGTGCATGGAACGGTGCTTGGCGGCGGGTTCGAAGTCGCGCTCGCCTGCCACTATCGCATCGCGGACAAGGATACGCGGTTCGGCTTTCCCGAAGTCAAGCTTGGCCTCATGCCCGGCGGCGGCGGGACGCAGCGTACGCCCCGCCTCGCGGGCTTGGCGGCCGCGCTTCCCCTCCTGACCGAGGGCAATCAGATCGGCGCGGACAAGGCGCTGGCCTCCAACCTGATCGACGCCATCGCGCAGGGCGGCGATCTTGCCGCAGAGGCGCGCGCCTTCGCCGGACAGCTCGCCGCCCAGGGCAAGGGACCACGCAGCGCCGCCGCCTTGCCCATGCCCGCCGACGATCCGGCCCTGTTCGAGGAAACACGAAAGACACTGGCCCGGAAAATGCGCGGCCAGACGGCGCCGCTCCGCGCTCTGGAGGCAGTGCGCCTTGGCTATGAACTGCCTTTCGACGAAGCGGTGAAGCGCGAGCTGGCCATCTTCCGCGAGTGCATGGCAGGCCCGCAGTCCAAGGCCCTGCGCCACCTGTTCGCCGCCGAGCGGGAGGTCGCCCGCATCCCCGGCCTGCCAGCGGACATGCCCGTCCGCGATATAGAGCGCGCGGGCGTCATCGGACTTGGCGTGATGGGACGCGGCATCATGATGGCGCTGGCCAGTGCCGGGCTGCCGGTCGTCGCCATCGGCCTTGACCAGAGCCATATCGACGCCGCGATGAAGGCGATCACCAAAATCTGGTCCTCGTCGGTCGCCAGGGGCAGCATGACGCAGGAGGCGATGGACAAGCGGCTGGCGCTCATCACCACCAGCGACGATCCGCGCGACCTGTCCGCCACGCAACTGGTGATAGAGGCCGTGACCGAGGATCTGGAGATCAAGAAGGCGGTCTTCGCCACGCTGGGCCAGGTGACGCAGCCCGGCACCATATTGGCGTCCAACACCAGCTTCCTCAACATCGACACGCTGGCGCAGGCATCGGGCCGGGCGGAAGATGTGTGCGGCATGCACTTCTTCAACCCCGCCCATGTCATGCGCCTGCTGGAAAATGTCCGCGCGGGCCAGACCGCCCCCGAAATCGTGGCGACGATCATGGCGCTGGGCAAGCGCATCGGCAAGCTGCCGGTCCTGTCGGGCGTGTGCGACGGCTTCATCGTCAACCGCATGCTGTCGAAGCGTTCGCGCGAAGGCTTCTTCCTGGTCGAGGAGGGCGCGAAGCCCACCGATATCGACAAGGTGCTTCTGTCCTACGGCTTTCCCATGGGCCCCTTCGCGCTGGGCGACCTTGCCGGGCTGGACGTGCAGGCCGCCGCGCGCAAGGCCCGCGCTGCGTCGGCGACGGAACGCGAACTGCGCGCCGATTTCGTGGAGCAGATGGTCGCCGAAGGGCGGCTGGGGCAGAAGACCGGATCGGGCTGGTACAGCTATGATGAAAATCGCAAGGCCAGCCCCAATCCGCTGACGGACCAGATGATCGCCGCCCATGCGCAGCGCCACGGCCTCACCCTGCGAGAGATTGGCGAGGAGGAGATCAGGGAAAGGCTGCTCTACGCCATGGTGAACGAAGGCGCGAAGCTGCTGGGCGAAGGCATCGTGCCGCGCCCGCAGGAAATCGACGTCGCCATGGTGAACGGTCTTGGCTGGCCCGGCTATACCGGCGGCCCGATGCACTGGGCGGACCAGATCGGGCTGGACAAAGTGCTGGCGACGATCGAGCGGTTTCGGGAGCAGCAGGGCGACGCCTATTGGACGCCCGCGCCCCTGCTCGCCCAATATGCGGGCGAGGGCAGGGGCTTCTACGCATGAGCTACGATCCCAACCCCCGGACCGCCGGTCTGCTGGCGCGGCTGCGCGCCTTCATGGACGAACATATCTATCCCAATGAGAAAGCCTATTATGACGAAGTCGCCACTGGCGACCGCTGGGCGCATGTCACGCTGATCGACCGGCTGAAGCCGCTGGCGAAGGAAGCAGGCCTGTGGAACCTCTTCCTGCCCGAAAGCACGCATGGCGCTGGCCTCACCAATCTGGAATATGCGCCGCTGTGCGAGGAAATGGGCCGCGTCCACTGGTGCCCCGCCGTGTTCAACTGCGCCGCGCCGGACACGGGCAATATGGAAACGCTCGAACGCTTCGGCACGGCCGAACATAAGGAACGCTGGCTGAAACCGATGCTGGCGGGCGAGATGCGCTCCGCCTTCGCGATGACGGAGCCGGGCGTCGCCTCTTCGGACGCGACCAATATCGAAAGCTCGATCGTGCGCGATGGCGGCGACTATGTCATCAACGGCCGCAAATGGTGGATTTCGGGCATGGGCGAAGCGGACTGCGCGTTCATGATTTTCATGGGCAAGACCGATCCGGCAGCGCCCAAGCATAAGCAGCAGTCGATGATCCTGGTGCCGCGCGATACGCCCGGCATCACCGTGGTCCGCCCGATGACCGTCCTGGGCTATGACGACGCGCCCCACGGCCATATGGAAATCATCTTCGACAATGTCCGCGTGCCCGCATCCAACATGCTGCTGGGCGAAGGGCGCGGCTTCGAAATCGCGCAGGCGCGGCTTGGTCCCGGCCGCATCCATCACTGCATGCGCATGATCGGCATGGCGGAACGCGCGCTCGAAGCCATGTGCCGCCGGGTGAAAAGCCGCGTCGCCTTCGGCAAGCCGCTGGCCGAGCAGGGCGTCATCATCGAACGCATCGCCAACAGCCGCATCATGATCGATCAGGCGCGGCTGCTGACGCTTCACGCCGCCCATCGCATGGACACCGTGGGTAACAAGGAAGCAAAAGCGGAGATCGCGATGATCAAGGTCGCCGCGCCCAACATGGCCTGCCAGGTCATCGACTGGGCGATGCAGGCGCATGGCGCCGCGGGCATCAGCCAGGATTTCTTCCTCGCCAGCTACTATGCCCATGCCCGCAAGATCCGCTTCGCCGATGGCCCGGACGAGGTGCACCGCCACCAGCTTGGCCGCCTCGAACTCGCAAAATATGGCTGACGTCCGCGCGCTCGACACGGCGCGCCTTTCGCCCTGGCTGCGCGATCATGTGCCCGGCGCGGCGGGGACCCTCAGCGCGGAGAAATTTCCGGGCGGCCAGTCCAACCCGACCTATCTGCTGTCGGTCGATGGCGCGCCGCGCTTCGTCCTGCGCCGCAAGCCGGACGGGGTGCTGCTGCCCTCGGCCCACGCCATCGAAAGGGAATATCGCGTCACCGGCGCGCTCCAGCATATGGGGGTGCCCGTCGCCCGCCCGCTGGCCTTGTGCGACGATGGCGCGATCGTGGGCACGCCTTTCTTCATCATGGCCTATGTGGACGGCCGCAACTTCTGGGACGCGCGGCTGCCGGGTCTTTCGCCGGTCGATCGCGCCGCCATTTATGACGAGATGAACCGCGTCCTCGCCGTGCTCCATGCGATCGAACCGGCCGATGCCGGGCTTTCCGATTTCGGCCGCCCCGGCAATTATTTCGCGCGGCAGGTGGCGCGCTGGACCCGGCAATATCGCGCCACCCAGACGCAGCGGATCGATGCGATGGAGCGGCTGATCGACTGGCTGCCCGCCCATGATCCGGGGCTGGAGGCAAGCCGCATCGTCCATGGCGACTATCGCAACGACAATCTGATCTTCGTGCCGGACGCGCCCCGCATCGCCGCCGTGCTGGACTGGGAGCTTTCGACCCTTGGCCATCCCCTTGCCGACCTGGCCCAGCATCTCATGGCGTGGCGGGTGCCCGGCGAAGCTTATCGCGGCCTTTCGGACGCTGACCTTCCAGCGCTCGGCATCCCGTCCGAAGCCGACTATCTGCGTCGCTATGCCGAACGCGGCGGGGCGGGAGAGATCGATCCGCTGCACTGGCGCTATGCGCTCGCCTTCGCGCTGTTCCGCAATGCAGCCATCCGGCAGGGCGTCTACCGCCGGGCGATGGACGGCAACGCATCGAATGAGGCCGCCGCCCTCCACGGCGCGCGCGCGGCGGAGATTGCGGGTCTCGGCTGGCGCATCGCAAGCGGCGAAGACGATGCCCGGCTCTAGCGCACCCGGCCCGCCACGCCTCGGCGGCCATCTGGGGCTGGGCAGTCCCGACGCTCCGCTGCTCGCGCATCTCGGCCGCTCCCCCGCTCCGCTGGATCAGATCGATGCGCTGGCCGCGCATGGCTTTGCCGGGGTGCAGGACCTCTTCATGAAGATACGTCCGCCGCAGGAGCAGGCGGCCATGGCGGCCCGCATGAAGCAGCACGGCCTGGTCCTGAGCAGCATCGGTGGCGACCCGTTCCATTGGAACACGCCGCTCTGGAGCCGCACCGATGACGCCGCCGTGCAGATGCAGGCGGACAGCATTCGTGAAAGCGCCGCCATCGCCCGCTGCTTCGGCGGGGCAGGGGCGGTCTGCGTCGCCGGGCTCGATCCCGATCGCGCCATGGCCAGCCAGTTGACGGCCATGGCGGAAAATCTGAAGCGCGCCGCTGTGCAGGCGGCAGAGGCGGGGCTGGTCCTGCTGATCGAGCCGATCGCGTTCGCGCGCATCCCCGGCATGCTGCTGGACCGGATCGAACCGGCGATGGAGATCGTCCATGCCGTCGCCATGCCTTCGGTGCGGCTGCTGTTCGACATCGGCCATGTCGCGATGATGGGCCACGCCGTCGCCGATGCGCTGCGGCAGTGCGCCAGCGCGATCGGCCTGATCCAGGCCGCCGACATCCCGGATCGCGTCGATATCGGCCTCGGCACGCTCGACTGGCAAGCGATCCTCGCCGCCATCCGGGCGATCGGCTATGCCGGAATCCTGGAACTTGAATATGAACCCGCCGATCAGACGGCGGCAGGGGAAGCCGCCATGCTGACGCGGCTAGGGGCAACGCTGGATATGCCCTGGCGCGTCAGCGCACCGGCACCGTCAGCTTCGTCGTCGTCCGGGTGAGCGGATAGCGCTTGCCGTTCCACAGGAAATCGCCCGGCAGGTCCTTGGGACGGCGTATCTCCACCTTCCACGTGCCGCCCGCCTTTTGGTAGCGGACGCTGACCGGGCCGGAGGGCGTTGCGGCAGTGGCGTGCAACTGGCGGAGCGAACCCGGCGCGGGTTCCACCTTCAACCGGGCATAGCCCGGCGCATCGGGTCCGATGCCCGCGACGATGCCCAGCAGATCGGCGGTGGGATGCGCGCTCCACGCATGGCTGTCGGACCGGGTCGACATGGCCTGTCCGCCCTGTCCCGAACCGTCCCGTTCCTCCGGCCAGGTCGTATAGTTCAGCTTCAAAAGGTCGCGCCATGTGTCGAGCAAGGCCAGATACCGGCCGCTTTCGCCCGCATGGACCAGCGCCTGCGCCAGATACCAGGCGAAATAATAGCTGACCTGCGTAATGCCCTCCGGCGCGTCGATCCCTTTCCCCGGCGCAACGATTTTATCGATGATCCCCCGCGCTTCTTCCCTGGACGCCACATCGTAGAGGATGGCGAGGGCGTTCATATGCTGGCTGAACCGGCCGCCGTCGGGATTGTCGGCGAACAGGCCGCGCGCCGGGACCCAGCAATGCTGGCGGATCGCCGCTTTCAGCTGCTGGGCCATTCCGCCATATCGCTGCCCATTCGCCGCGTCGCCGAACGCGGCCTCGATCGCCGCGCCCTGCTGCAACGCGCCCAGCCACAGCGCGCTCATCAGGCAGCTTTCCTGCCGGTCCCTGCTGTAGGAAGGGAAAATGTCCCGGTCGGTGGCGGGCTGGCCCACCCAATCGATGAAGTTCCATTGCGGGTTCTTCTTCAACAGCCCCGAAGCCGTCTGATAGGGCTTGAACCAGTCGATGATCTGCCGCATCCGGCCGATATTGCGCACGATCGGCGCTGGATCGGGCTGGCGCATCCGCCAATCGTCCAGCATCCCGACCCACAAAAGCGCGAACGGCGCGATGACATTATTGCCGCGCGTCGGCCATGCGCCCTCGATCAGCCCGCCATCCACATTCGACGCGGCGAAAGCATCGATCGCCTGCTCCGCCAGCCGGGGATCGCCCGCCACGGCGTAGGAGATCAGCATTTGCAGCCGCGTGTCCCCCGCATATTGCAGCTGCTCCCAATAGGCGGTGTCCATATAGGTTTCGTGCGCATCGATGCGCGCCGTGCGCCAGCCGATGTCAAAGATTTTCTGGAGCTGCGGATCGTCGCTGGAAAACTGCCCCACCTGCTCGAAGGGATAGCCGGTTTCGAAAGCGCGCAATCCTTGCAGCGTCAGCGGTTGGTCCGCCGTCTCCACCGTGATTTCGGCAAAGCGCCATGTCCGCCACCAAAGCGGTGCGAAACGGCGCGGCTGGCCATCGGCGATGAATATATCCCAAATGCCTATTGGCTTGCGGTCGCCGATCAGGTTGCGATCGCCCTTGCGATTCTTCTCGTCATACAGCGCTTCGGCCCACAGCATCCTGATCCTGGCCCCGCGCCCGCCTGTTACGGACAGTTCGGGATAGGCCGCCACCATCGCGTCGCGCTGGATCAGCAGGGTCGCCTTGCTGTTGGCCGGGATCGTCACCGGCCTGCCGGGGAAAGCCATGGCGGCGGGCAGGCCGGTGCGCACGACCTTGCCCGCCGGGACCGGCACATGGCTTTGTTGCGGCAGCCGGTCAGCGACCAATGTGCGTCCGGCCGCTTGCGGAGCGGGAACGGCGTCCAGCCACCCGCCCCCCTTTTCCTGCGCTCCGGCAAAGTCGAACTCCGCCTTCGATGCGTCGATGGTTTCGGGATTGCCGGCGACATAATACCAGTTCTTCACCTGCCGCCATCCATTGGCGAAACCGCGCCCGGCGTCGCGCTTGACGCGCCAGCCGGGCGTGCCGGTGCCGATGGCGGGGCCCTCCTGACCGGCGATCAGGCGGAAGCCGGTGGCGACGCTTTGCTGGAAAAGAGGCGCGGTGCTGGTGAAAAGGGATGCGCCCTGCGCCGCCGTGATTTGCGCCGGTGTCGCATCGCGGGGGAGGGAGAGCGGCTTGACCCCGTTCCATACCGTCGCGGCGATGACGTTGCCGCCGCGTTGCAGGAAGGGGGCAAGGTCGATGCTCTCTTCCCGCCAGTGATCGATGTCCCCCGCCGAAGGCCCGGACGCCACGCGGCGGCCGTTCACATACAGGATGAAGCGGTTGTCGGCGGTCACGCGCACGGGAAAGCTGGCGGGCCTGGCCTTGAGGTCAAAGGCGCGGCGGAAGTGAAGGACGATAGGGCGCGCCTCTGGCCCTGCCTCCGGATGACTGATCCAGCCTTGCGCGCTATCCGCCTGGGCAAGGACCGGAGGCGCCGCCGTCAGCAGCAGCGCCGCCGAGGCAAGGGCATGGAATTTCATCATCTTCTCCACTCAGGTCAGGACCGATCATCATTTTTGATCATATGTGATCATTAGACCTGGATGGGAGCAGTTGTCACCCGAAAGTGGCGCGCATGGCCGTCAGTCTCGTCCCGTCGCGCCAGAAGCGCTGCTGGTGCAGCCATCCTGCCGCCCCTTCGCGCTCCAGCCCACGGCATTTTCCAGCATCTTCACATAGGCCGGGTCGGAATAGGCCTCCGGCCGGTGCCCGATGGCCGAATAGAAGACCCGGCCCCTGCCCATGCAGCGGGTCCAGGCGATCGGATGATCCCCGCCCATGCGCAGGTCCTGCCCGCCCATGCCTTTGGGGCTATAGCTCCGCTCGTCCAGCGTCGCGATAATGGCCGACCCGCTGGCGCGGGGATTGTTCTTGAAGGAATACCATTCGTCCTTCATCGTCCATTCCGGCGGAAGTCCCTGGCCGACCGGGCCTTCCCTGTCCTCCACGACGATGCGTGCGTCCTGGAACTGCGGGCCCATGGGATGTCCCGCAAAGCGCGCTCCGATCAGATCATCGGCATACCAGTCCCAAAAGGTCGCGGGATCACCGGCCGAACCATGGACGGCCACGAAGCCGCCGCCGCGCTTCAGGAAATGTTGGAGCGCCTTGCGCTGGGACAGCGTCAGCACGTCGCCGCTGACATTGTTCCAGATCACGGCATCGAATTGCGCAAGCGTCTTGGGATGGATCGCGCCGCCCTTGTCCGTCGCTGCGATGGCCCAGCCCTTGCGCTTCGCCATCGCGAAAAACGCCTCATGCGCGGCATCCACCGAAGGACCGTCGCGATAGCCCGTCATCTTCTCGAACAGCAGGATGCGGGGCTTGCCCCTGGGCAGGTCGAACACCGGCCGGTCATTGTCATAACGCGCGCAGCGGGCCTGCCGGTCGGAGGCGGTGACGGGCAGGAGCTTGAGCTTCCGGTCGATCGCCGCAAGCTGAGCGCCATTGAGGCGCAGGAAGCTCCCCGCATCCTTGAGCGTCAGGATGGAAGCGAAGCTGGGCGCGGTCGTGCCGCGGAACATGGGCGGCATCTTGGCGATCGCGCCGGGCGCTTCGCTTTCCACCACGGCGTGCGCGGCCGGGCTCAGCAATATGTCGATCAGCGGAGAGCCGAGGGAAAAGGGCATGTCGCGCAGCGGGCAGTCCGTCACCGCCGCCGCCGACGACGCCGCCGATGCAGGCGCCGGACCGAGCGTCAGCGCCATCAAGGCTGCTATGCCATGAATGATAGTTGATCTGCGCACAGGGCATCCTTGATTGCTTTTCTATTTGTACGAGTATATCCGCAACCAGTGCTCGTCAACCTGGGACGTCCAGCGGGGCGGAAGCCCGCCTAAGGAAATCACCCGCCGTCCCCCCGGCAAGATGGAGAATGCCGCATGATCAGGTCGCTAGTTCAGTTCGTAGAAAATGGCACGCGCGGCGTCCTCGCGCTCGATGCCGAAGGTCAGGCGCGCCGGTTGCACTCGACGCCATCGGTCCGCGCGCTGGCGGACGATGCGATCGCCGCGAAAAGCACACTGGCCGCGCTGGCGGCCGATCGGCTTGGCGATCCGATGACGCTCGACCGCCTCGTCTTCCTGCCGCCGGTCGACCATGACGATCCTGCTCATCTGCTGATTTCCGGCACCGGCCTTACCCATCTCGGTTCCGCCGAAGGGCGCGACAAGATGCACAAGGCCGCCGCCGCGGGCCACGCCACCGACAGCATGCGCATGTTCCTGATGGGCGAGGAAGGCGGCAAGCCTGCGCCCGGCCAGGAAGGCGTGCAGCCCGAATGGTTCTACAAGGGCGACGGGTCGATCCTGATCGGTTCCGAAACGCCGATCGCCATGCCCGGCTTCGCCACCGATGGCAGCGAGGAACCGGAAATCGCGGGCATCTATTATGTCGGGCCGGATGGCACGCCTTTCCGCCTGGGCTATGCCATCGGCAACGAATTTTCCGATCATGTGATGGAGCGCGTCAATTATCTCTTCCTCGCCCACAGCAAGCTGCGGCAGGCGGCGCTGGGGCCGGAACTTCTGCTGGGCGAACTGCCGGGCGACGTGCGGGGAAACAGCCGCATCCTGCGCGACGGCAAGACGCTCTGGGAAAAGCCGTTCCTGTCGGGCGAAAAGAATATGTCCCACAGCATCGCCAATCTGGAACATCATCATTTCAAATATGGGCAGTTCCGGCGGCCCGGCGACGTCCACATCCATTTCTTCGGCACCGCCACCCTGTCCTTCGCCGACCAGATCGAAACGCGGGAAGGCGATGTGTTCGAAATATCGGCCAACTGCTTCACCCTGCCGCTCCGCAACCAGCTTGTACGCACGCCCGGCGAGGGGCTGAGGGTGGTGAGCGTGCTCTGACCGGCCGTCACGGCAAGGCCGTACGGCCTGGCAAGGTCCGCGCCTGCCGCCCCGTTCAGCGCGTGGGCGGATGGCGCTTTGCTTGACGGGGTTTCGGGGGCGTGGAAAACATGGTGCCATGAAAGACCCCGTAAAAGCCGGAGAGCCGAAAACGCCTCGGCGTCCTGGGCGGCCGCGCAGCCTTGAAATAGATCAGATCATCGACGCTGCGTTGGATCTGGGGCTGGAATCGCTGACGATGGGCCGGGTGGCGGACAGGCTGGGCGTGGTGAAGGCGGCGCTCTACAACTATGTCGCCACCCGCGAAGAACTGGTGATGCTCGCCGCCGCCCGCGCGGCGAGGATGCACCCCTTCCCGGAAGATGAGGGACAGTCCTGGAAAGACTATGCGCTGGACCATGCGCGGGCCCTGTTCGAACTGCTGACCGGCGACGCTCAGCTGCTGATCTCCTACATGACGGGCGGGATGGGGCAGCTTGCCAGCGCCGACAGGACGGAAGCATGGTTGCGGGCCATGACGAAGCGCGGCTTTACCGCCGATGAGGCGATCCGTCTGCTGCAATCCATCGGCTATCTGGTGGTGGGCGCGGCGGCCAGCGCCCTGCACGCCAAGGCGGCTGCGACTCCAGAGGATGAGGCCCGCGCAATCCTGCGCAAGCGGGGCGCGCATGAATTGCCCCTGCTGCGTACCGCTCTTGAAAGCGCGTCGGAACGATCCGCGCCGGGCAATTGGGAACGTGCGCTGATGATCATTCTGGACGGCAGCATGCCCACAGCGGCGGCGGATTAGCGCCTGAGCGTTCAGTAAATTCGGGTAAAGGCGCTATGGTCGCACCTGCCGCGCCGGGCACGATCTGTCATTCCCAACCGGCATAGCATACGGCCAAACTTGCTCCTTTCATCGCCTGGAGCGCTCTGCCTATCCTGATCCAGACCCGGATTTGGATGCCTGACGGCAACTGGGAACAAGCCAAAAAGGCGGCAAATGATCCGGGCAACAGGGGAGAGGAACCATGAGCCTCAATCATCGGCAGGCCCGTCTGTTTTTGGGCGTCGCCGCCGCCGCCATTGCACCGGCATTCACTTCACCCGCCACGGCGCAACAGCAGAGCGCAGCGGCGATCAAGGACGTCGACATCATCGTCACGGCGCAGCGCCGCGAGGAACGTGCGCAGGACGTGCCCATCGTCGTCAATGTGTTTTCGGCGCAGCGCCTGGAGGAACTGGACGTCAACGAACCGCAGGACCTTTACGGCACCGTTCCTTCGCTGGTTGTCGGAACGCAGGGCAATGCTTCCAGAGAGGCGCAGAATTTTGCCATTCGCGGACAGGCGACCGGCTATCAATCCTCGCCAGCGGTGATCATCTATATGAACGAAGTGCCTTTGCCTGCGGTTGGGGGAGGACTTCAAGGCGGGCCGGGCCTGATGGTCGATCTGGAAAATGTGCAAGTGCTGTCAGGGCCGCAGGGCACTTTGTTCGGCCGCAACACTACGGGCGGCGCTGTCCTCTACTCACCGCGCAAGCCCACAAATGCATTTGAAGGTTATCTGGAAGGAACAGCGGGCAATTATAACCTGTGGGGCGTGGAAGGCGCGCTCAACATCCCGGTGATCGACGACAAGCTGATGATCCGCGCCGTGGGCGCTTTCCAGGACCGTCGCGGTTTCACCAAGGACATCGTCTGGAACAAGTGGCGCGATGACACGCACTGGTATTCGGGCCGGCTCGGCATAACGCTGAAACCCTTCGAAGGCGTCGAAAATTACCTGATGCTCTATGGGTCCAAATCCTCCAACAACGGCACCGGGCACATTCATGAAGGCTTCAATATAGCCAGAATGCAGTCGCTGGGCCTTTGCTTCGAAGCGCCCGTTCCGGGCCTCAATTTCAGTTGCGGCGTCTATCAGGCGCAGTCTGACATTGCGGAAGATATCGGCCCGCGACGGACGCGGCTGAATGCCGATGTCTACAGCAGGATCAAATTGTGGGGCGCTATCAACACCACCACGATCGAGCTGAACGATGCTGTGACGCTGAAGAACATCTTCAGTTACCAACGGCAAATCGTGGACAATGCGTTCGATCAGGATGGAACGCCGATCCAGCAATATGGCGCGCAGCAGGATGCGGCTCTGCCTGACTTCCCCGTTCCGGGGCTGATCGAATATGGCGTTCCCTCCGCCTTTTTCGGGCTCAATCCCAACCAGATCTACCAAAATGGCGGCGATATCGTCAGGCCCGATGGCAATCGGCAGATCACCGAGGAGTTGCAGCTTCAAGGCAATTTGCTGGACAACAGGCTTCAATTCACGGCGGGCGCCTTTTACTTCGAAAACAAGAATGCCGGGCGCAGCCAGACGGCTGAGGTGCAATTCTGTCCCGCCGCGGCCACTGGCCTCAGCGCTATTTGCCCGGTCCGCGTCAGTGAAGGAGGCACGTTCAAGGAGCGATCCAAGGCGATCTATGCTCAAACGACGCTGGACCTTGGCGCGCTGGCGCCGCAGATGGAAACTCTCCGCCTGACCACCGGCATCCGCTACACCTGGGATGACATCAGGGCGTCAGTGAACCGCGCCTTCGCCAGCAATGCGCGGCTGAAAACCGATGCCGCGACCTGGACCGTGGGGCTGGATTATCATCCGGTCGACAACCTCATGCTCTATGGGAAGGTCAGCCGGGGATATAAGGCGGGAGGCATTCTGGATGCAGCCGTCTTCGCCGAAAAGCTGACGTTCGCGCCGGAAAAGCTGATGACGTACGAAACCGGGTTCAAGTCCGACTGGCAGCTTGGCGGCATGCCGCTCCGGTTCAACGCCACTTATTATTTCTCGGACTATTCGAATATCCAGCGGCCGACCGGCGACTTCAATCCCGACGCGGACCCCTTGACGCCCGGCGATCAGGGCCTGCCCGGCGCCCAGGTGTTGGGCGCATCGGCACATATCCAGGGCCTGGAGATTGAAACATCCATCCGGCCCGCCAAGGGCGTGGAGATTGGCGGAACGGTCAGCCATACCGACGCCGATTACACCAAGTTCGAATATCTGGTGACAGGCGGTCCGGGCGGCGGTCCGTTTCCGGGCTGCAACGGCACGGTTCTCCCCGGCCAGGTGGCTGACCTAAGCTGCCGTCCGTTCCAGTTCGTCACGAACTGGATCTACAACATCTATGGCTCGGTCGAAATTCCGGTGCCGGAAGATGCCGGCAAGCTGTCACTCTACATGAACTATTCGCATGTCAGCAGGCAGCCGACCTCGCCTCTGCATGACGACAGCACCGAACCGGGATCGATATTGGAACCATTTGGCCTCCTGAACGCATCACTTAGCTGGCGCAATATCGGAAGGAGCGGATTGGACGCGACGCTGTTCGTCAACAATCTGCTGAACAAGCTTTACCGGGTCAGCAACTCCAACGTCTACAATGACTTGCTTGTCGCATCATCGCTTTATGGCGAACCGAGGATGTGGGGTTTGAAACTGCGTTACAGCTTCGGCAAATGAAGAAAGAGGGTGCCGCCAATAATAAATGACCAACGGTCAAAAACTATTGCGGCACCCCTTTTTCCTATGTAGGATCAGCTTAAAGCCCCCGGAATCATGAGGGGCTCCGCCATAGGAAGAGGAGCCTGGTGAATGGCATCCGCCGTCCATCTATCCACGCGCCGGCAATTTCTCCGCTGGTCGGCGCTGCTGCCCGCGATCAGCGTAGCCGGGCCGCTCGCGGCGCAGGAGGTCTGCGCCGACCCCAGGAAAAATCTCCAGCAGAGCCTGCGCAGGTCGCTCGGCTATCAGGAAATCTCCAATGATCCGAAGCGGGTCTGCGGAGGATGCGCCTTCTTCACGGCGGATGGCGCATCTTCCTGCGGGAAATGCCAGTTGCTGAGCGGCGGGGTCGTCACCTCGCGCAGCGTTTGCACCAGCTGGGCCGGTAAGTCCTGAGATGCGCAGCGGCGATCAGCCAGAAAGGCGGATCAGCCGCCTCCGCAACAGCAGACTATATGGCGCCACGCTATCCCTGCTCATTCCAGTCGCGCCCGCGTTCAGCGCTTCGCCGGAAACCGGCGGCACCATCGGGCTCGTCCTGACCAGTTGGCGCCCTGCGCTTTATGAGACCCCCGGCGCGAAGGAGGAATGCCCGTCGGGCCTGCAAGTGTCCGAGGATATTCAGAACGAGAAGACCCCCGGCGCGGCGGAGCGGCTCGCCAAATTCGGCTTCCCGCTCAATCGTGGCCCCAATGGCGAACTGGCCGCCTATGCACCGATGAAGGTCGAGGACCCGATCCCCTTCCGCGAGTTGCAGACTAGGAACGGATTCGGCCTCAATCTGGACGGCACCAGCGACGGCCACGCCACTGCCAAAAGCTGCACCCATGAGAAATTCCGTACGCCAGAGGGCGTGGCGGCCGACAATCAGCTTGCCCGCGTACTCGGCTGCACCGTCGGATGGCGCGCCAGCGGCTTCAATGTCGAATTCGCTGCGCGGGAATTTGCAAGCTCCTCGGTCAACCGCATCCTGGTCGAGATTTCGGGCGTCGATGATGAGCGCAATGATCCCGATGTGGAGATCAGGATCTACAAGGGACTGGACGGGCTGGTCGCGACCGGCGAGGGCAAGTTCCTGCCCGGCACGAACCAGCGGATCGACAATCGCTTCCCCCGCTACATGCACCAGACGCGCGGCAAGATCGCCGATGGCGTCCTGACGAGCGATCCGATCCCGCTGGCGAACCTGCCGCTTTTGTGGGTGGCGAATCCGGGGGAGCGGAAGTTCCGGGACCTCCAGCTGAAGCTGAAGCTCACCGACACGGGAGCCGAAGGGATCGTCAGCGGCTATGAGGATCTGCGCATCTGGTGGAATAATTACAGCCGGGGCATGAATTCCCATGGCGGCATCGGCAATTATAGTTCCGCCCAGCTCTACCGCGCCGCGCACCGCTATGCCGATGGCTATCCCGATCCCAAGACGGGTCAGTGCACCGCAATTTCCGCCGCTTACAAGGTGGAGGCGGCGCGCGCGATGATCGCGCATCCGGCGCTAGCGCAGCCGTCCACCGTCACCGCATCCAATGACAGGACCAAGCCATGAGCGCGCCCGTGAAAAACTGGACGAAGCCGGTCCGCGCGGCGCTGATCGCCTTTTCCTGTCTGGCGACGGTCGGGGCGACCGGCCCGTCCTCGACCTCCGGGGGAGCTGACCCTAGCCTGAGGCTGATAAGCGTCAGCCAATATCGCAACATCCTCCAGTCCGTCTTCGGCGCAGATGTGCTGCCGAAGGTCCGCTTCGCCCCCGTCAAGCGCACCGATGGCCTTCTGGCCGTGGGCAGCAGCGCCGCCGTGGTGACGCCGGGCGTTCTCGATCCACTGGACAGCGCGGCGCGCGCCGTGGCCGAACGGGTGGTCGATCCGTTGCATCGCGATACGCTGATCCCGTGCAAGCCCGCCTCGGCGAGCAGCGCGGACGAAGCCTGTGCCCAGCGCTTTCTCTCGCGCGTTGGATTGATGCTCTATCGCCGCCCGATGACGCAGCAGGAATTGACCGAGAAGGTCATGCTGGCGGGCAAGGCAGCTGCAAGGTCGAAGGATTTTTACTCCGGGCTGGCGACGGCGCTTTCGTCCATGCTGGTGTCGCCCAATTTCCTGTTCATCCGGGAAAATGCCGAAGTCGATCCGGCGCGACCCGGCCAATGGCGACTGGACGGATATTCCAAGGCTTCGCGGCTCAGCTTCTTCCTGTGGGATTCAGCCCCCGACGCGGAACTGCTGACGGCGGCGTCGCGCGGCGACCTGCACACGCCCGAAGGGTTGAAGCGGCAGGTGGAGCGCATGACCGCATCGCCGCTGCTGACGCGGGGCGCGCGGGCCTTCTTCACCGATTTCCTCGCGCTGGAAGCCTATGACAATGTCGCCAAGGATCCCGTCATCTATCCGGCCTTCACGCAGAAGGTGGCGCAGGACGCGCGCGAACAGATACTCCGCACGATCGAGGATCATCTGATCACGCGCGGCGAGGATTATCGAGACCTGTTCACGACCCGCCGCATCATGCTGAGCGCGCCGCTCGCAGGAATTTACGGCACGCCGCTGCTGGCGGGACCGAGCGAGTGGAAGCCCTTTGACCTGCCCGCCGACAGCCCGCGCGCGGGGCTGCTGACCCAGATCGGCTTCCTGGCGCAATATGCGCATCCCGGCCGGTCCTCCCCCACGCGGCGCGGCAAGGGCATTCGCGAAGTGCTGCTGTGCCAGCATGTCCCCGACCCGCCGCCCAATGTGGATTTTTCCATCGTGGAAGACCCGAATGCTCATTTCAGCACGGCACGCCAGCGGCTGGTCGCCCATAATACGGACCCGACCTGCCGGGGCTGTCACATGATGACCGATCCCATTGGGCTGGGCCTTGAAAAGTTCGACGGCGCTGGTCAGTTCCGCGCCACGGAAAAGGGCGCGGCGATCGACACCAGCGGCAATCTGGACGGAGCGGCCTTCACCGATGCGATTGGTCTGGGACGGGCGCTGCGTGACAATCCGACGCTGAAATCCTGCATTTCCAACCGCCTCTATGCCTTTGGCGTGGGCCGCCCGCTGACCGAGCAGGAGAGCGAGGTTGTCGAGCAGTTCCCGGCGGTCCTCGACAAGAGCGGCTATCGTTTCAAGGACATGCTGCGCCTCGTCATTTTCAGCCCCTCCTTCTTCGCCATCAAGCCGCAAAAAGGCCCTGCGATGGCCCTTCTGACGGAGCAGAACCATGCTCATTAAAAGCAAAGACGCCACCCGGCGCGGCCTGTTGAAGGGCATCTTGCGCGGCGGCGCGGTGGCGATGGCCCTCCCCCTGCTCGACATATTCCTGGACGATCATGGGACGGCGATGGCCGCGACCGGCGATCCGCTGCCTACACGCTTTGGCACCTGGTTCTGGGGCCTGGGCGTGGATCATGAGATTTTCACGCCCAAGACGGTGGGCGCGAATTTCGACCTGCCGCCCCAGATGGCGGCATTGGAGAAGGTGAAGCAGCACATCAACGTCTTCACCAATTTCAACGTGCTGACGGATGGTAAGCCCAATCTGTGCCATTTCAGCGGCTGGGTCGCCCTGCGCTGCGGCGCTGCGCCAGGCGCGCGCGGCGAGCTGCCCGCCGAAAGCCTGGACGTGCCGATTGCGGCGGCGATGGGCGGCGGTGTGCGCTTCCGCAGCCTGAACATGGCCGCCACCGGCGTGCCGCGCGACAGCTATTCCTTCCTGAGCGGCGACGCGATCAACCCGCCCGAAGTGTCGGTGGTCGAACTCTATCAGAAATTGTTCGGCGCTGAGTTTCAGGACCCCAATTCGTCCAACTTCACCCCTGATCCGCGCGTGCTGTTGCGCCAGAGCGCGCTATCGAGTGTGAAGGATGAGGCGAAGGCGTTCGAAAATATGCTCGGCGCGATCGACCGGCAGCGGCTCGACCAATATTTCACCTCCGTGCGGGAGTTGGAGAAGCGCGTCGAACTGCAATTGCAAAAGCCGCCGCCAGCGCCCGCTTGCGTGATGCCCAAGGCACCCGCAGCCGACCTGCCCATTGGCCTCGACATCGAACTGGTGACGGAGCGGCACAAGGCGATGACCGACCTGCTGGTCATGGCGCTCGCCTGCAACCAGACGCGCGTGTTCAACATGGTGTTCAGCGACAGCTTCTCCGCCCTCGTCCGCAAGGGCAGCGAGCGCACGCACCACATATTGACGCATGAGGAACCGATCGATCCGGCGACCCAGGTGCAGCCCCACGCGTCGTGGTTTGTCGAACGATCCATGGAGGCGTGGGCTTATTTCGTCGAGGCTCTGGCGAAGGTGCCCGAGGGGGACGGGACGCTGCTGGACCACAGCCTGGTCTATGCCCATTCCGACTGCGAATTCGCCAAGGTCCACTCGCTGGACGGGGTTCCCATGTTCACGGCGGGCAAGCTGGGCGGCAAGGTAAAGACTGGCATGCATATCGACGGCAATGGCGATCCCGGCACGCGGCTGGGCTATACGGTGCAGCGGCTGATGGGCGTGCCTATCGATAGCTGGGGCAACCAGTCGCTCAAGACATCACGCGAAATCGGCGAGATCGTGGCTTGATCTGGCGCGGCATCCTTTTGCTGGCCGGGGCATGGCTGGTGCCAAGCGGCGCCATCGCGGCAAAGCCCGACTTTGGCGGGGCCAATCCGCCGGTCCGGGTCCAAATGACCGAGGAAGGGCCGGTCTTCGCCACCAGGCAGGGGCGCACGCTTTACAGCTGGGCGCGGGATGATGGCACGCCGGGCAAGTCGCAATGCACAGGCGAGCATTTCACCACCAACCGCATCATGGCCTTCGTCTTCCCTCTGCCTGTCGCGGCGAAGCGGCGCAGTTGCGCGGAAAAATGGCTGCCGCTCATTGCCGACAAGGGCGCGCGCACAGGCGGCGCATGGTCGCTGATCACGCGGGACGATGGGAAGCGGCAATGGGCCTATGCGGGCCATCCGCTCTATAGCTCTACCAAGGATCAGCGGCCCGGCGACGTCAACGGCAATATGGAGCGCAACGCCGATCAGGCATGGCGGCCCGCTCTCGCGCCCGCCGGATTGCCTGCGGGCCTCAAGCTGGTCCGGCGGGTCGAGGGGCTGGCGATCGCCACGGCTGACAACCGGCTGCTGTTCCGGGCGAAGGCGGGGCAGGGTGCGGCGCTCCCGCTGACGCCGCTCGCCGCGCCTGCCATCGCTCAGAGCCGTGGGGACTGGACGGTGACCGATAGCGGCACGGGGCAGGCGCAATATGCGTTCAGGCGCGATCCGCTGTTTCTGGCTCCCGAAGGCATCAGCGACGACGCCGTGCTGCAAAGCGGCGAATGGCAGCTGGCGCTGTTCAAGGATGCCACGCCTGTCCCGCCGCACATCAGGACGGTCATGACCCTCGTCGGACAGGCTTATGCCGCCCCCAGCGGGAAGCTGCTCTACGCCTTCAACTGCAACTATGGGCCGGAGGATCTGGCCTGCGACGATCCGGGCGATGCGGCGGTCTATTATTCCACCATCTGCGGATCGGGCGAGGAATGCGCGCGCCAGTGGCAGCCGCTGCTGGCGGACAAGGGCGCACGGCCGGTGGGCGAATGGACGGTGAAGGACGTCGCCTATCCGCTGTTCACGGACGCCACTGACGTGACCTATCCGGCGGGCACTCCGCGCGTGAAGGCCTGGGCCTATAAGGGGCGGCCGGTTTACACCTTTGCCGATGAAGAGCCGGGCGAGATGATGGGGCACGGCATGTGGTCGCTGGCGGGCTTCGGTTTCTATGCCGTCCAGGTTCCAGGCAATCATGAGACTGGCCGATGACAATGAAATTAAGGGAAGAGGGGAGCTTGATGCGATATTTCGCCAGGACTACGGCACTGTTGGTAGTGGCGGTCGCGCCGGTGCTGGCCTATGCGCAACTCGCCCCGGCAGACGCCATCAAGGCGCGCATAAACGCCTATCGCGAGCTTGGCGCGTCCTTCAAGAACCTGAACGACCAGCTCAAGAGCGGCCAGCCCGCCAAGGTGATGCTGCGCCATTCCGCCAGGCAGATCCAGTCCGCGTCCAAGGCGCAATATGGCTGGTTCCCCGCAGGTTCCGGGCCAGCCACTGGCGTCAAGACCAAGGCGAAAGCGGCAATTTGGTCCGATATGGCCCTATTTCAGAGCTTGCAGAAGAAGTTCGAAAGCGAAGCCGGACTGATGGCAAAAGCGGTCGAGCAAGGTGATACTTCGTTCATTAGAAAACAGGCGGCGTCGCTGGGCCGCAGCTGCAAGGCATGCCACGACAAGTTCCGGGAGGAATCCTGATGACCGGGTATGACCTGCCCGACGTGAAGCCGGTGCGGCTGCGGATCTGGGACGCCCCCACCCGGCTGTTCCACTGGACGCTGGTGCTGCTGATCGCGGCGGCGTGGTGGACTGCGGAGGAACGGATGCTCGATTGGCACCGGCTGGCGGGCTATTGCATCGCCGCGCTGCTGCTGTTCCGACTGATCTGGGGCATGGTGGGGAGCGAGACCGCCCGTTTCTCCTCCTTCGTCCACGGGCCGATGGGCGTCGCCGCCTATGCGCGGGGGCGGCGCGCGCTGTCGCCGGGTCATAACCCGCTGGGCGGATGGAGCGTGATCGCGCTGCTGAGCCTGCTCTGCATCCAACTGGTGCTGGGTACGCTGGCGGTGGACGTCGATGGCATCGAATCCGGGCCCTTCTCCTATCTGGTGGACTTCGACACCGGCCGCGCGGCGGCGGAATGGCATGAATTGATCTTCAACATCTTGCTCGGCTTCATCGCCCTGCATGTGGCGGCGGTTTTCTTCTACCTTTTCTTCCGCCGCGAAAATCTGATCGGCGCAATGATATCGGGCTCGCGCAAATGGACGGGCGACCCGCCAGCGATCCGCTTTGCGCCTCTGCCCCTCGCCTTCGCCGTCATGCTGGGTTGCGCATTACTGGTCTGGATCATCATCAGCTGGTGGGGAAGGGCATGACATGGTTGGGGAGGAATTGAACATGGACTTCAGATTTGACGGCCAGACCACCGCTGCCGAGATCGTGCGCGGCATGGACTTGGGCGGAAAGACCTTCGTCGTGACGGGCAGCTCGTCCGGCCTGGGCGTGGAAACGGCGCGCGTTCTGGCGGAGGCTGGCGCGACGGTCGTCATGGTCGGGCGTGATCCGGCGCGCAATGAACAGGCGGCCGAGCAAATCCGCGCTGAGCTTCCTGAGGCGGATCTGGCGACCTTCATCGCCGACTTCGCCGATCTGGCGAGCGTGCGCTGCGTGGCGGATGAAATCCTTGCCGCCTTCCCGAAGATTGATTGCCTGATCAACAATGCGGGGTTCGTCGGCGGGCCGCTGGTGCTCACGGAGGAAGGAGTCGAGGCGCATTTCGCCATCAACCATCTCGCGCCTTTTCTCTTCACCAACCTGTTGCTGCCCGCGCTAAAGGCTGCCGCGCCGTCCCGCATCGTTCTGGTCAGTTCAAATGCGCACCGCGCGCCCACTTTCGATCTTGATGATGTGAATTTCGAAAGGCGGCCTTATGATCACTGGTCCGCCTATGCGCAGTCGAAGCGCGCGTCCCTCCTGCATGCCGTCGCCTTGGCGAAGCGGCTGGAGGGAACCGGCGTCACCGCCTATGTCCTGCACCCCGGCGTCATCCACACCAATGTGTTCCGCCACATGCCATCAGAGGAAGCTGAAGCCGCGATAGAAGCGGCGAAGCAATATGGCACGGTCGTCAAGAATGTCGAACAGGGCGCCGCCACACAGATTTGGGCGGCCGTCGCACCGGAATTGGCGGACAAGTCCGGCGTCTATCTGGAGGACTGCCAGATTGCCCCGCACATCGCTTCTAACGTCCCGTCGAGCAGCGGGGTGGTCGAGGAAGCGCTGGACCCGGCGATGGCGGAACGCCTGTGGGAGGCGTCGGAAGCGATGATCAACCGCAGCTTCGCGCCCGCCTTATGATCAAGGAGGAGAGCGCCGCTCTCGAACGGCGCTCTCCTTCCGTTCACCCCGCCGCTTCGCTCCAGACCTGGGCAAAGAAGGGATTGCGTTCCGCCTCGGCGTCATAGCTGTCCGTATCGACCATCGTCTGCGGGCACCAATGGCCGCCCTTCAGATAAAGGCGCGGCGTCATGGTGAAGCGGTGCCCCGCCGCCGACTGCCATTCCACAGGCACATCCGGTCCATCGCAGGACGCCGCCAGACACTGGCCACCGCGATATTCCGCCGCGCCTTTCAGATCGTCAATCCGCCAATCTTCCGGCGCGCGGCTTTCATCATAGCCGTGGTTCAGCAGGGCCGGCTCGCGCGAAGGATGGGCGAAGTTGAACTTGTCCCAGTCACGCGGAATGGCTTCCCACGCCGCGCGCGATCCGAAATAAGCCTTGATCTTGGCTTCGTCATTATGGGCGAACCAGTAGAGCGATCCCTCCGGCGCCTTTGCGAGCTTTTCGATCCGCTTCGACACCGCGCCCGGCATCAGCTTGGGAACGGTCCGCGCGATCCACGGCATGTGCTTGGGCGCTTCCTTGAAATAGTCCCACAGCGACTGTTCGCGGAAGGGCACCAGCGCTTCCAGGCGGTCGGAGTCGGAATACCATTGCCCATGGAAGTTGCGCGTCGCGAACCAGTGCGGCCGGAGTATCTTCTGATAGTTGGACATCTGCGCCGCCATGAACTCATGGTTCACGACCCGCGACGAAGCGCCGCCGCCCAGATTATAAAAGCCGCGCCAGAATTCCGCCGGAACATCGTCGCCGCACAGCGCCGCCATCAAACGGCCGCTGTCATTTGCGGTGGACCATTCGAACACGCCGTTCAGCGGATTGTGGAACATGATCGGGTCGAAGATCTTCCACATCTCATAATGCGCCATGCCGCTCTGCCGCACAGAGGCCCAATGGGTGATGCCGCTTTGCGCGACAATGGCTTCGGCCTGCGTCTTGGTGACGGCATAATGATCATAGACGCTGATCTTGATAGGGTCGCCGGTACGGCCCCATTGAACCGGCGCATTGCGGCTGCCCGTTTCAGCGACCGTGCCTATATAGATGAGGCGGGTGGTCTTCGGGTCGCCCACCGCGTGGATCGCATCGACGATATTCTGCGTGCCCCCGACATTCACCTTCGTCACCACGTCGAGCGGCATCCGGTCGCACAGCGGCGACACCAGCGCGCCGACATGCAGCACGACATCCGCGCCCTTCACGCCTTCGCGAATCGACGCAGCGTTGGTCAGGTCGCCCCAGACGATCTCCGCCGCATTGCTGGCCGTGATGTCGCGCACCACCGGATGCGCCTTCTCCTCCGGCCGCACCAGCACGCGCAGGCGCAGCGTGTCGCTTTTCGCAGCGATGCGCTTCACCACTTCGCGCCCCATATTGCCGGTTGCGCCCGTCAGGAAAACCGTCTTGCGGCTGTCGTTCATGCTATTTTTCCCCAATCGTCGAAGGCGAATGATTTGGCGCTTTCGCTAGCGGCAACCCAGCCTCTTGTCCCTACGAAAATGCTCAACCGCCGGCACTTTTCGACCTCGCCCTTCGAGCTCGAAAAAAAAGGCCGGTCAAACGACCAGCCTTGTGAGTAAGGAGAGATGCCTAGAAAGGCTGATATGTTTGTAGACCCTTTTAAAGCACGCGCAAGCATTAAATAGACTATGCTTTATATTTTATCCTACACCGGTGCAGCCATTCGGCAGCAAGACCCGGTTGCCGCGAATGAAAAATAGCGATAGCACGTTTTTCCGACGCATAAGGAGGGCTGTCACGCATTCGGGCGGCCACATGCGTAACCGATGGAGAGGAATATGGCGCGTTTGGCGGGTAAAATCGCGATCGTTACGGGTGGTTCCCGAGGAATGGGCGCGGCGACCGTGCGGCAGTTCGTGCGCGAAGGCGCGAAGGTGGTGATCGCCGATCTTCTGCCCGAGGGTGAGGAACTGGCGAGGGAACTCGGCCCGGCGGTGCTTTTCCACCGCACCGACATTTCCAGCGAAGCCGACTGGCAGGCGCTGCTCGCGGCGACAGAGGCGGCATTCGGCACACCGGACGTCCTCGTCAACAATGCGGCCATGCAGCGTTTCCGCTCCATCCTGGAATGCGAGATCGATGATTTCCGCAAGGTGCTCGACGTCAATCTGATTGGCACCTTCATGGGGTTGAAGATCGTCGGCGGCGCGATGGTGCGGCAGCGGCGCGGCTCCATCATCAACATCTCGTCGGTGGACGGAATGCGTGGAGCCAACGGCTATGCCGCCTATTCATCCAGCAAATGGGCGGTACGCGGCCTGACGAAGGTAGCCGCGATGGAGTTCGGCCCGCGCGGCGTGCGCGTCAATTCGGTTCATCCCGGCGGCGTTCAGACGGTGATGGGCAACCCCACGGGCGCGGCGGCCGAAGATATCGACAAGGGGTTCGGCATGGTGCCCGCGCAGCGCAGCGGCCAGCCTGACGAAATCGCCGCCGCCACCCTCTTCCTGGCGAGCGATGAAGCGTCCTACATCATCGGCGCGGAACTGGCGGTCGATGGCGGCTGGGTCGCAGGCATCTATAACCACATGCTTTCCGGCGCGCCGGAAGATGCCGATTATGGCGCCCGTACGGCGACTCACGACACCAACAAGTTTCTGGATGACGCGCTTCGCGCCAGGGAAGGGAATTGATCATGACCACGCTGCAAAGCCTGCTGGACGAGCGGGAAATCACCCGCGGACTTGGCCATTTTGCTCGCATCCTCGATCAGAAGCGCTGGGATGACCTGACCACGGTCTTCGCCCACGATCTGGCGTTCAACTATGGCGCGGGCGGCGAACAGGAAGGAATTGAGGCGCTGGAGGAACAGATGCGTCAATTTCTGGATGTCTGCGGCGGCACGCAGCATCTGATCGGCAGCATATTGGTGGATGTGGACGGCGACCGTGCCGAAAGCCGCGCCTATGTGCAGGCACGGCATCAGCGCCGGGACGATCCGGTAGGCGCGATCTTTGATTCGACCGGTGAATATCGTGACCAGTGGGAAAGGCGCGCCGACGGCTGGCGCATCGTTCGCCGCGACGCGATCTGGTTCCTCCATAGCGGCGATCCGGCCGTACTGGCGGCGGGGGAGGATCAGTTGGGATGAGCGGCGCGGCTACGCTTGCCGAACGCTATGGTCCGCGAGCATTGATCCTGGGCGGCTCGGAAGGGATCGGCGCGGAATTCGCCGATCTGCTCGCCGGGTCTGGCCTCGATCTCACACTCGTGGCCCGGTCGGCCGCTGCGCTGAACGAGACTGCTGGAAAGATCCGCCGGGTGCATGGGGTCGATGTCGAGATCATCGAACTTGACCTCGCTGCTCCCGATATCCCGTCCAGGGCGAGCGACATCATCGCGGCGCGGGACTATGGCCTTGTCATCTACAATGCGGGCGCGACCCATGGGGTGAGCCTCTTTTTGGACCAGCCGGTCGAGCGCGCGCTCAACCTGGTGGCGCTCAACTGCGCGTCGCCGGTGGCCTTTGCCCATGCCGCGCTCGGCAAGATGCGGGAGAAGGGCCGGGGCGGCCTGATCCTGATCTCGTCCATGTCAGGACTGGTCGGCAGTGGCTATGTCGCCGCCTATGCGGCATCCAAGGCCTTCGAAATCGTGCTGGCGGAAGGATTGCATTGGGAATTGCAGCGTGACGGAGTGGACATTTTGTGCGCCGTCGCATCGCTTACCGACACGCCCGCCATGCAGCGTTCGGGGATGGTAGCGGTCGAAGGGCTGACGCCGATGGACGCCCGGACCTTCGCATCGGGCGCGCTCGGCGCGCTTGGAACCACGCCGGTCTGGTACGCCGTGGGGGACACGGCGGTCGAGGGCCTGCGGGCGATGCCGCGTCCCGCCGCCACGGCCAATGCTTCCGCCATATCGGCGCAGCTATGGGGTATAGAGGCCGATCGCGGCGGCTGATGAAGCTGGAAAATCCCGCGGCATCCAACGCAGCGCTGCTCGCCTTCAACGAGAGCGGCGAACGGGCCGATCCCGCCGCGATGGCTTCATTGGTCTCCCTCTGCCCTGTCGAAGCGCGGTGAAGTGCTTGCGATGCTCGTCCGCCCCATCGCCATCCGTTCGCGCTTGGCGGCGCTGCGTCGATAGCTTTTGGCGAGATGCCGCCATCCGATCACGATGCCGGACAGCGACATGACGATGCCCAGCCCCGACAGCAGCCACATGAGCGGATCGCGCAGCATGCGGTTGGCCAGCAGGAAGGGCAGATCGAAATCATGAAGCGCGTTGAACAGCCAGCGATAGGTGCGGCCGCTGGCATTTTGCTGACTGAGCAGGCCCCCGCTTTGCGGATCGATGGTCACCCATGTCCGGTCGGCGTCAGCGAAGATGATGCGGAGCACCGGCAGCGGCCGATCATGCCCGTGCGAATACCAGTAGAGATCCGGCTCCGTCAGGAGGATGGTTTGCCGGATCGGCACGCCGGGCATCAGGCGTTGCGCTGCGGCGGCCAGTTCGGCCTGGGTGAACCGCAGCGGCTGTCCGCTGGGGCTGGCCATGACAGGCGGCGTGTCACCTGTTGAGGCCAGTGTCACGACAGGACGGCCGCCGATCCACCCGAACCGCGCCTCACGGGCTTGCGCTGCGCGCGCGGCAAGGCTGGCCATGTCCAGCGCGGGAAAATCGGCACCCGCATGCGCGGCATAGAGGGCAGGGCCGCCTGCCGGTCCGTTCCGCGCGAACCAGTCGAACGGATTGACCGACAGCCATCCGCTGAACATCCAGGTGATGGCGAAAAGGCCGCCGATCAGCCCTGTCAGATGATGCCATTTCATCCAGCCGCGATAGGGCGTGACCGCGCCATTTTTGTAGCGCCGCCGCAGCCGCATGCGCAAAATGCCGATCCACAGCCCCGTAACGCCAACGATGATCGCGGGGCCGGAGGTCCATAGCACCACCTGCCGCCAGAATGCGCCGTCCCGCCGGAGGGCGCTGAGGTAGAGCCAGTGCGGCACCGCGCCCGCCCAGTTCCACGCCCGCTCCCGCGCATTCGTATTCTGCACCACTTCGCCGGTGGTGGAGGAGACATAGAGTTGCGTCCCTGCATCGTCCGCCAGCGATATTTTCCAGAGCGGCCGCGCCCATGAGAGCCCCTGCGCGATGGTCCACTGGTCGTCATGGATCTTCTCGACATGGCGGACCGGCGCACCGTCAGCGAAACGCTGGGCGGCCGCCACCGCCGAAGCGGCATCGGGAGCGGAAAGCGGGCGTCCGTCGACGGCGGACAGGGCGACGCGGCCGTCCTTGCCCCTGATCCGCCAGGCCGGTTCGCCTGCCGCCATGTCCAGGCGAAGCTCGGCGGGAAACTCCGCCTGCTTCGCCCGGCGCAGCGCGTCGGCGGGGCCGATCGCCACCCGGCTCCAGTCGATGGGCGTTGACCCCGCCAGCCTTTCCGCCTTGGTCAGCGACGGGTAGGGCACATACATCATGACGATGCCCGACACGAACCAGAGCAGGAACAGCAGGCAGGCGGCGATGCCGAGCCAGCGATGGACCCAGTAGAGCCATCGCAGGCCGGTCTTGACCAGAGCCGGGCGGGCCATCAGCCTTACAGGCTCATGTCTAGCCGGACATCGAAGCGCCGGGGTGCGCCAAGCAGCCATTGCGAAGAATTGCTGCCGGTGGAGTAGATCTTGTCGAAGACGTTGCTGACCCTGCCGTCGACGGCGACCTTTTCGCTGATTGTCCAGCGCAAGCCCACATCCACCACCTCATAACCGGGGACGCGCAGGCTGTTGGCGTTGTTCGACCAGCGCTTGTCAACGAAGCGGGCGGAGACGCGCGCCTGCAACGGCTCGATAAAGCGCCAGTTGGCGGAGATGTTGGCGGTCTTGGACGGAATGCCCGGCGGCGTGTTCCCGGCCCGGTCGATGATGGCGCCGCCGACGATCTCGCCGAATTCCTTGAACCTGGCCTTCAGCACAGTGCCGTTCGCCTCGATTCCGAAGGCGTCGGTCAATTGGAGGGCCAGCGTCGCCTCTATGCCCTTCGAGGTGCGCCTGCCGATCTGCTGCGTGATCAGCCGGTTATCGGGATCGGGGGAGAGGAGGCGGCGCTTTTCTATGTCGAACAGCGCGATCGATGCTGATCCGCGGCCGTCCAGGAAGCGCTGCTTGACGCCCACTTCGAACTGACGCGCGGGGGAGAGGCCGAAATCCTTTTGCGAGTTTGACGTGGTGATGAGCGTGCCGATCGGATCGGTCCCGACCGTGAAGGATCCGTAGAGCGACGTGTCCGGCGTTGGATTCAGCACCACCCCGATCCGGCCGGACGTGCTGTTATATTTGCGCTTGAACCCGTTCGCAGGCGTCCGCGCGTCGATGCGCTCCAGTTCATACCAGTCCTGCCGGAAGCCGCCGACCAGCGACAGCCAGTCGCTGAGCTTCAACTGGTCTTCCATGAACAGCGAATATTGTATGGTTAGCGTGCGAAAGCCGAGCGTCGTCGGAACCGGCGAGATGAAGCTGCCCGGATCGAAATCGAACGGGTCCACCACCGAGCTGCCGCCATAGGGCGAATTGTTGATGTGGCGGAATTTGATGCGATTGACGTCGAAGCCGACGAGCAGGCTGTTCTCCACCGATCCGCCCAATGGCGTGCGGATCGTGATGTCGCCACGATCCCCATATTGGTCCTGCCGGTGGATGATGTTGAGATAGTCGCCGCGCGTCACCAGCCCGGTCGCGGGGGAGAAGCGGTAATTCTCAGCATTGAGATAGTCGCGATTCGACTGGAGGTAGTAAGCGGCATTGCGCAGCGTCACTGTATCCGAAGCCTGCCATTCCGTGGACAGGCGCGTCCAGCTATCACGGAAATGATTCTCGCTGTCGGTGATGTTGAAGTTTATCTCGCGAAGACGCTTGTCGAACCGGCCATCATTCAGCGGCGTGCCGAAATAGGGCAGGATATGAACATTGCCATAGTCGGACGCCAGAGTGAAGCTGAGCGTGGGCGTGGCATCCCAGCGGAGCGCGCCTGAAATGGCGAGATTCTGGTTCTCGCTGTTGCGGTCGAGCCAGCCGTCCGATCGTGTGGCGCTGGCGGTCAGGCGGTAGGACAGACCGCCGCCGATAGGGCCGCCAATGTCTCCCGCGATCTGCACCGCATTGTCCGACCCATAGGCGACGCGGGCCTGCATGACCGTGCGATCCGTCACCGGCTTCTTCATGATGACGTTGATCGCGCCGCCGATCGCGCCTTCGCCCGAAATCACCGAGCTTGGGCCGCGCAGCACGTCGACACGCTCCACCGTCCACGGATCTACCGGGAAGGTGAGCGTGCCCGAAGCCACGAACAGGCGCATGCCGTCGACCAGCAACTGCACCGATCCGTGGCCCGAAAAGCCGCGCGCGGCCAGTGCCGTATTGCCGTTCCCTGGCGATCCCTGGAAGGTGATGCCGGTGGCGCGGCTCACCGCTTCCTGAATGGAGATGTCGCCCCGCGCCCGGATCGCGTCGCCGTCCAGCACCTCTATGCTGGCGGGCGTTTCGAAGACGGTAAGGCCCAGGCGGCTGCCGCTGCTAACGGTGTCCAGGCTGGTTTCGGCACGCAGGCCGGTGACCAGGATGGTGTCCGACGGTTCGGCCTCCGCGGCATGGGCAGCGGACGAAAGCGCAGCCAGGCTGGTGGCCGCGCACAGCGCAAATCTGGAAATAGTCATGATCAACAAACCCTGTCTGGCGTCATCGACGTCGAGCGAGGGCGTCCGCGCGAACGGCCGGCCCACGCGACAGCGCGACGCCCCCGGCGCCGTCGCTTGGGTCGATGCGGCCCCCGCCGCACATGCGTCGCTCAGACGGAATATCACCGTGCCTCGGCCATCCCCTGGACCAGGGCAAGAGCGACCAGACGCCGGCAGGTCTCCTGGCTCACGGGTCATCGCTTGATGCATGGCCTTCCCAGGCCTCGCAGGATTTAGCGTCCGGCCCAGTGGC
>NZ_ATHO01000062.1 GCF_000445065.1 Sphingobium quisquiliarum P25
AAATGTCGAGCGGCAGGGCGGCGTCCTGTGCGGGGCGGAAGAGATACTCCACCACGGGCGCGGGCGGCTTGGCGGCTTGGTCCGGCTGCTGCTCGGGCGCTGGCGCACGGTGGATAAGGGCGAACGTCAATGCGGACCCTGCTGCGGCCGCGATCAGGTGGGAAAGGATGCGCAACCGGATATTCTGCTCGGCCATGGCGGCAGCCTAGCAGATAGCTGCGGGAAATTGATCCCTTAAGTCATGCCAGGACAACGGCTTTTCGCATTTTTCCTGTCTCCGCCGCGCCATTATGCTAGCCGGGACCCATGACGTTAGAGCAACTTGTCACCCTTCCCGTGCTGGCGGGCGTGATCGCCGCGCTGATCTGGGACAGGGTGCGGGCCGATGTCGTGGCGCTGGCGGGCGCCGCGATACTGCTGCTGACCGGCGCAGTCCGCCCCAGCGAGGTTCAGGGCGCGTTTGGCAGCCCCGCGATCATCGCGCTCGCGTCGCTGTTCGTCATCGCCCATGCGATGGAATTGTCGGGCCTGCTGGACCTGCTGATCCGCAAGGCGGTCGCGCTTTGCAGGCGCATAGGGGCGCTTGGCGTCTGGCTGCTGATCCTGCTGTGCGGCGCCGCGTCGGGCTTTTTGAACAACACGCCCATCGTCGTGCTGTCCGCGCCCGTGGTGCGGGACGTGGCGAAATCGCTCAAGCTCGACCCCAAGCGGTTCCTGATGCCGCTATCCTATGTCGCGGTGCTGGGCGGTTGCTGCACCCTGATCGGCACGTCCACAAACCTGCTGGTGGACGACATGGCGCGATCGTCGGGACAGCCGCCCTTTTCCATATTCGAAATCACGCCCGTGGGCCTGGCCGTGGCGATCACGGGCGGCCTCTACCTCTTCCTCTTTTCCGGCCGGTTGATCGCGCGCTCCTTGCCCGATGCGCTGGAACGGATGGAAGCGGCGCTGCCGCATCATGTCAGCCATCTGGACGTGGCGGGAGACGCGATCGGCGACGCCAGCGATTTCGCCAGGCAAAGGCCGCTCGCCCCGGCAAGGGCTTTCGCGTCGACGGCGATCTTCGCCAGCGTGATCCTGCTGGCCGCGTTCAACATCGCGCCGATCGCCGCCGCCGCCTTTGCCGGGGCGGTGCTGCTGATCCTGTTGCGGGTGATCGGCCCGGAGGAAGCCTATGGCGGGTTGCGGCCGGAAATATTGATGCTGGTCGTCGGCATGGTCGTGATCGGCATCGCGCTGGAACAGACCGGCCTTGCGGCATCGGCCACCAATGCGCTTGTCGGCAAGGTGGGCCTTTTCGGGCCGCTGGGCGCACTGATCCTTCTGTACGGCGCGACGCTGGTGCTGACCGAATTGCTGTCCAACGCCACCGTCGCGGTGCTGGTGACGCCGATCGCGGTGGCGCTGGCCGAAAGCCTGGGCGTCAGCCCGCGCCCCTTCCTGGTCGCCGTCATGATGGCGGGCAGCGCCGCCTTCGCCACGCCCTTCGGCTATCAGACCAACGTGCTGGTCTACCAGATGGGGGGATATCGCTACCTAGACTTCGTGAAGGTGGGCCTGCCGCTCAACATCATCACCTGGGCGGCGGCGGTGGCCGCGATCCATTGGTTCTTCCCGTTCTGACGCATCTGGATCAGGCGGGACCCGCCGTCTTTGCAGGAAAGGGCGTGACAGGCCGTGATAGAGCCTTTCGCGGCAGACCAGCGCGCCGGCCGTATCGGCGATCAGCGCGGTCGCGAATAGCGGTATGACCAGCCCCCGGCTGGCGGTCGTTTCCGTGATGATGATGACGGCGGTCAGCGGCGCGCGCACCACGCCGACGAAATAGGCGGCCATGCCAAGGACCACGACCACGGCGGAGGGCGCGGTGAACAGCGGCGACAGGAGATTACCGATGCCCGCGCCCACCGACAGCGACGGCGCGAAGATGCCGCCGGGCGTCCCGCTGAGCGTCGTCGCCAGTGTCGCGCCCAGCTTTGCCGGGCCGAACCACGGCGGCGCTCCGTCCCCTTCGACCAGATGGCGCGTCGTGCCGTAGCCTGTGCCCCAGCTGATCCCCGTCGCGATGCCGATCACCGCCACGATGACGCCACAGCCCAGCGCCAGCCGCACGGGCCGCGCGCGCAGGGCGGCAAGAGCCGGATGCTGGGACCGTCCGAACGCCAGCACGGACCGTGAGAAGAGGCCGCCCGCCAGCCCGCCGCAGATGCCGATGACCGGAATGACGATAAGGGCAGGGCCCAGCGCCAGCGTCTGCCGCATCGCGCCGAAATAGACATAGTCGCCCGCTATGCCGAGGCTGACGAAACCGGCGATCATGACGGCCGCCATCACCAGAACCGCCACCCGCTGTTCATAGGCGGCGGCCAATTCCTCTATGGCGAAGGCGACCCCCGCCAGCGGCGTGTTGAACGCGGCCGACACGCCCGCCGCGCCGCCCGCGATATAGACGCCCGCCGTGACGGGCACGCGCAGCAGCCGGTGGACGGCGATCATGATGGCGGCGCTGATCTGAACCGTCGGCCCCTCCCTTCCCACGGAGCCTCCGGCAAAGAGCATGGCGAGGGTCAGCCAGAATTTGGCCGTGGCCGTTTTTAACGAGATCAGCGGCCCCCGGCTCGACGCTTCGGGATTATGCGCGGCGGCGATGACCTGCGGTATGCCCGATCCCCGCGCAGCGGAAAAGAAGCGCATCGTGATCCACGCCGTTCCTGCGAAGATCAGCGGCGTCAGCACCAGCGGCAGATAAGGCCAGCGGTGGACGATCGCGCCGTGCAGCGATTGAAGATGGTCGCCCAGCCGGGCGAACAGAAGTGCCACCAGCCCCAGCAGCACCGCGCCCGCCGCCGTCGCCACCCTGCGGCGCGCCACGGGTATGACGCCATCGGGCGATCCCCGGAACAGCCTGTCGATCAGGGCGCGGGCGCGCACGGCATATGCGGGTGGTAGGCCGAGTCTGGACATGCCGCCCTATTGGCGCAGCATGGCTGACGTTTCCACCCCGCGGGCAACCTTTCTCCCCACAAAAGGGTTCGGCCGTTTCGCACTGGAAAGGACATTCCATGCTGCTGAGAGCCATTGCGCTGAACTGCATCCTCAAACGCGGCTCGGCTGGTGAGGGTTCGTCCGGGGCGACGGTCGCTCAAACATGATCATGCACGGCGGAGCAGTCAGCACGGGCCGTCGCTGTCTTCGCCGGGTTCCGCCTGCGCCTTTTTCCGGCCGCACAGGATGAGATGGCAGGCGGCATGCCTGTCCGAAGGGTCTTCGGGCCTGCGCTGCCATGGCGGAACCCATCCGGGCGGGGCGTTGCCGCAGAAATAGGGCGATGGCCCCTGTTCATGGGGCAACTGGCTTGCCGGGAGCGGCGAGAGCGCGGCGGCGGCCAGCGCCAATGCGCTATACCGCATGGCTGAAACGCTTTTCCGCGGGTTGCAGATAGGCGTCGAAGAAGGCGGCGATGCTGCGGGCATAGGGCAGCGCATCGGGCGTGAGGAAGATGTGACCCTCGCTCAGTTCGACAAGGCCGAGCCGTTCGAAGCGCGACAGGTCAGGCATGGGATGCACAGCCCCGGCGGGCGCTTCACCCCGGCACAGCAGCGCCTCTATGATGCCGCCGCGCAGGCGGTCTTCGGACGTGCGGAAGGTGCCGCGCGTTGCGCTCAACTGGCCCGCGTCGACCAGTTCGCGCCAAGGCCCGGCCTGCTTTTCATTCTGGACGATGAGGTCGGGAAACTGGCTGATCGCGCTGGCCCCGAAGCCCAGCAGGATGTCCGCCGGATCGTCGGTGAAGCCCTGGAAATTGCGGCGCAGCCGTCCTTCGCGCGCGGCGCGGGCAAGCCCGTCCTGCGGCAGGGCGAAATGATCGAAGCCGATGGCGTCATAGCCAGCCATGGTCAGCATGGCATAACCTTGCGCCGCCATGTCAAAGCGGGTGGCAAGATCGGGCAGCTTGCCGCCGTCGATGCGGCGCTGGCGCGGCAGAAGTTGCGGCATATGGGCATAGCCGAACAGCGCGACGCGGGCGGGCTGCATGGCGATGCTGGCGTCGATGGTGGCGGCAAGGTCATCCAGGCTCTGCCCCGGCAGGCCGTACATGAGGTCGAAGCCGGTTGCGATACCCGCCGCGCGAAGCTGATCCGTGGCGCGCTCCACCATGTCGAGCGGCTGGATGCGGCCTATGGCGGCCTGAACATGCGGGGTGAAGGTCTGCACGCCCAGATTGACGCGGCTGACGCCCATCGCCGCCATGGCCGAAATCCATGTGGCGTCGAGGCGGCGGGGGTCAAGTTCGACCGAAATCTCGATATCGCGGCCGTCGAAGCAGAGCAGAAGCTGCTGGAGCAGGCGGACGAAATCGACCAGCGGCAGCGAATTGGGGCTGCCGCCGCCGAAGGCGATCCGCGCCACCTTGCCGCGTCCGCGCAGCCGCGCGGCGATCAGCGCGATCTCCCGCTCCAGCGCCTCCACATAGGCGCTCAGGCGCTGGGCGCGGTTGGCCGCGCCCGTGTTGCAGCCGCAATACCAGCAGATGTCGTGGCAATAGGGGATGTGGACATAGAGGGAGAGGGGCGTGCCGGGCTCCACCCTGTCCAGCCGGAGGGCAAGCTCCGTCCTGCCCACATCGGGCGTGAACTGCGCCGCCGTCGGATAGCTGGTGTAACGCGGCACGGGCCGGGCGAGCAGGTCGGGATGATAGGTCCACATGGCTCAGGCGGATCGCATGCCCCCGTGCCGCGCGCATTGAGGCAGGTCAAATTGCCGGTTGCGCCGGATCAATGCCGGACCGGCGGCGCGGGCGCACAGAGGTCTCACCCCAACAAACAGGGAAGGAGATTTTCGCTATGACTATCAAGACGATCCTGCTCGGCGCGGCGGCGGCCTGCGCGGTTGCGGCCGCGCCAGCACAGGCGGCGCAAGGCGACGTGCTCGTCCGCCTGCGCGGCATATTGGTCGCGCCCAACGAAAGCAGCGGAAGCGTGCTGCCGGGCTTTCCGGGGGAGAAGGTGAAGGTCGACAACAGCGTCATGCCGGAAATCGACTTCACCTATATGGCGACCGACCATATCGGCTTTGAACTGATCGCCGCCACCACGAAGCACAGCGCCAGCGGACGCAGCGGCACGACCGGCAGCATCGGCAAGCTGGCGTCGACATGGGTGCTGCCCCCGACGCTGACGGCGCAATATCATTTCGTGCCCGAAGGCAAAATCCGGCCCTATGTCGGGGCGGGCGTCAACTATACGCTGTTCTACAATGAAAAAGCTTCGGACGGGCTGGAAAGCGCGGTGGGCGCGACCAAGGTGCATATGTCCGACAGCTTCGGCTGGGCGGCGCAGGCCGGGGTCGACATCGACCTGACGGACAAGCTGTTCCTGAACCTGGACGTCAAATATATCGACATCGACACCACCGCCCGGCTTTCGACCACCGCCGCCGGGGTGCAGAAGGTGCGCGTGCATCTCGACCCGCTGGTCTTCGGCGTGGGCGTGGGCATGAAGTTCTGAACAAGGGGGGAAGGAGGGCGGCCATGCGCTGCCCCTCCTTTCGGGAATCAAGCGGCGGCGAGCGCCTTGACCACGAAGGGCAGGCGCGCGCCGTCCGGCTCCGTCAGCGTCAGATAGCTGCCCGGCACGATCGCATGCGCGTCCAGCCGGAACAGATTTTCATCATCCTCCTCTCCCGGCGCATAGGACAGCGCCCAGCCGTCCGCGGTGCGCAGCAGGCAACCGTGGCGGTCAGGCTCATTGGGCCAGAAGCGGCGGACGGTCGCGAGTTCGGGGTGATGGCGATATTCCTGCTCGTCGATCTTCCCGTCATGGGCGAGGGGCAGGCGCATCACATAGCTGCGCGCGGCCGATCCGTTGGGAAAAGCGGGCGTGCGCGCAAGTTCGAGGCGTATGGTCGTCCATGTCATACTCCATCAAATCAGGCTTTCGCGGCGGAAAGGATATAAGGACTATCCCGGATGGCGGCGTGGCGGGGGACCCCCTAGCCAGGATGGACGGGATTAACCTCTCTCAAGCTGGAGACGTGGGATGAAATCGGTTCTGCTGCACATCCATGACGATCTGGGCATGGAAAGCCGGTTGCAGGCGGCATGCGACATCGCGCGCGCAACCGGCGCGCATATCCATTGCGTGCAGGTGACGCCCGTGCCGGGCATGGTCGGCGCGGACATCTATGGCGGCGCGGGCCTCGCCCCGGCAATCATCGAGGATTTGCGGAAGGCGGACGAGAAGCTGCGCGCGCGCATCGAGGAACAGGTGCGGCGCGAAGGCGTGAGCTGGGACTGGCGGCAACTGGATGACGAAATCGTGCGCGGCCTGCTGTCCGCCTCTATCCTGAGCGACCTGATCGTGGTGACATTGCCCCAGCGGGCGCGCGGGCAGTTCAACGATCCCCTGCCGATCGCGGCCGACTTGGCGCTGTCCGGCGCGGTGCCGGTGATGGCTGTCCCGCAATCGGCGCGGTCGCTGATGGTGACGGGCCGCGCGCTGGTCGCGTGGAACGGATCGCAGGAAGCATCGGCGGCGCTGCGGGCGGCGGTGCCGCTGCTCAAGCTGGCGCAGGAGGTGCATGTCGTGACTGTCGAGGAAGCGGGCAGATATCCCTTCCCGGAAACCGGCGCGCCCGAATATCTCGCGCGCCATGGCATCGGCACGCAGCTTCACACCTGGCCGCAGGCCGGCCGGCCGGCCGAAGACGCGCTGATGGCGGCGATCGGCGTGTTGAAGCCGGACTGGATGGTCATGGGAGCCTATGGCCACAGCCGCCTGCGCCAGTTCGTGTTCGGCGGCGTGACCCGCACCATTCTGCACGAGGCGCGCGTGCCCGTCTTGCTGGCGCACTGAATAGACGGCATGCTAATGACATGGCGGTGGCGGATGACGAGACGGACGGACTGAGCGAGCGCGCGCACAGCCTGGAGCAGGCCCTGCTGGGGTCGATCCTGGCGACGGTGCCGGATGCGTTGATCGTCATCGACATGGCCGGGCGCATCGTGTCGTTCAGCGCGGCGGCGCAGCGCATGTTCCAATATGCCGAAAGCGACGTGCTGGGCGAGAATATTTCGATGCTGATGCCTTCCCCGGACCGGGAGCGGCATGACGGCTATATCGACCATTATCTCAAGACCGGCGAAAAGCGGATCATCGGCATCGGCCGCCTGACGAGCGCCCGGCGGCGGGACGGATCGACCTTTCCCATCGAACTGTCGGTGGGGGAGGTGCAGGATCAGGGGCGGCGGCTGTTCACCGGCTTCATCCGCGACCTGACCGAAAGGCAGCAGGCCGAGCGGCGCGTCGCCGACCTTCAGGCGGAACTGGCCCATGCCAGCCGGGTGACGGCGATGGGGACGCTGGCGTCCGCGCTGGCGCATGAACTGAACCAGCCGCTGACCGCTATCGCCAATTATCTGGAGGCCGGGCGAGACCTGCTGGACGGCGACGGGCCGGTGGACCGAGAACTGCTGCGCGAGGCGATGGACGAGAGCGCCAGGCAGGCGCTGCGCGCGGGCGAGATCATCCGGTCGCTGCGCGAGTTCATCAAGCGCGGCGAAACGATGCGCCAGCCTGAATCCCTGCGCGAACTGCTGGCGGAAGGCACCGCGCTCGCCTTCATCGGCGCCGACAGCGGCGGCATCGACATGGATATCAGCGTCGACCGGCGGGTGGACAAGGTGCTGGTCAACCGCGTGCAACTGCAACAGGTGATCATCAACCTCGTCAAGAACGCCCTTGAGGCGATGACGCGGACCCCCGCGCGCATCCTGCGCCTTTCCGCCGTCCCGGCCGAGGGCAACAGGGTTGAGGTGATCATTTCCGACAGCGGGTCGGGTCTTGACCCGGAAATGTCGCGGACGCTCTTTACCCCCTTCACCACCACCAAGGCGTCTGGCATGGGCGTTGGCCTGTCGATCAGTCAGACGATCGTGGAAGGGCATGGCGGGCGCATCTGGGCGCAGCCGTCGCAATGGGGCGGCACGGAGTTTCACTTCACACTGGACGCAGCGGACGGAGCATGAGCGAAGCCTATCCCATCTATGTCGTGGACGATGACGATGCGATCCGCCGGTCGCTCTCCTTCATGCTCAAGACCAGCGGCTATGCCGTGCGGTCGTTCGAGGGCGGCGCGGCGTTCCTGAAGGAGGCCGCCGGTCTGGAGCCGGGCTGCGTCCTGCTGGACGTGCGCATGCCCGACATTGACGGGCTGGAGGTGCATCGGGAACTGCGCGCGCGCGGCATCATGCTGCCGGTGGTGATCATGACCGGCCATGGCGACATCGACATGGCGGTGGCGGCGATGAAGGCGGGCGCGAGCGACTTCATCGAAAAGCCGTTCGAGAAAGCGGCGCTGCTGGGCTGCATCGAGGCGGCGCGCAAGCTGCTGGTGGCGGATCGCGGCGCGACCGCCCGCGCGGAGGATGCGCGCGCGCGGCTGAACATTCTGACGGAGCGGGAACGCGAGGTGCTGGACGGGCTGGTCGAAGGACTGCCGAACAAGACCATCGCCTTCGACCTGGGCATCAGTCCGCGCACGGTGGAAATCCACCGCGCCAACCTGATGCAGAAGCTGGAGGTGAAAAGCCTCGCCGAGGCGCTGCGGATCGCGTTTCATGCGGGGTTGGAGTGAGCTTTCCAATCCTCCCCATCGATAGATGGGGAAGGGGACCGCCGGCGTAGCCGATGGTAGAGGGGAATAAATCACGACCTGCGATATTTCCCCTCCACCGCCTTCGGCGGTCCCCCTCCCCATGCGGGGCATGGGGAGGATTTTGGGCTGCCCCCTACGGACATTTACGGATAGGTAGCAAGCGCGCGCGCGGGCATGCAGCGGGCATGGATATGCAATTTGATCTGGCGCAAAAGGCGCGCGGGGATGCCGGGATGGCAGCGATGATGACACCGGCCGCGGGCAGTTGCAGCGCGGGCTATTGCGATCGGTGCGAGGTGCGCGATCAGGCGGTCTGCGCCGACCTGAACCCGCAGGAGCGGGCGGCGCTCAACCGGATCGGGCGGCGGGTGACGCTGCAAGCCGGGCAGACAGTGATGTGGGAGGGCGATGACAGCATGATCGTCGCCAATGTCATCGAAGGAACACTGAAACTCGCCACGTCGACCGGCGACGGGCGCGAACAGATTGTCGGCGTGGTCTATGCGTCGGACTTCATCGGGCGGCCCTTTGGCGCGCGCACGCCGCATAGCGTGACGGCGCTGACGGACGCACGGCTGTGCCTTTATCCGCGTGGGGCGTTCGACGGGTTCGCGCGCGAGCATCCGCAACTGGAGCACCGGCTGCTCCAGCGGACGCTGGACGATCTTGACCGGACGCGGGCATGGATGCTGCTGCTGGGGCGGAAGAATGCGCGGGAGAAGGTCGCGTCCTTCCTGCTGGACATGAGCAGGCGGCTGCGGGCGGACGCGAGCGGCGTGATCGACCTGCCGCTGTCGCGCCAGCAGATTGCGGACATCCTTGGGCTGACCATCGAAACCGTGTCGCGGCAGATCAGCGACATGAAGCGCCTGGGCGTGATCGCGCTCGCCGGGCGGCGGGGCGTGCGGATTTGCGATGCGAACCGGCTGGAGAGCATGGCCGAGGGGGAATGAGGTTCGGATAAACCCTGCGTAGCGGCGGCGGAGGGATATCGCCCGGCGTTGCGCACAGCCCCTCCACCGCCTTCGGCGGTCCCCCTCCCCATCTTTCGATGGGGAGGATTTTTGTGTGTGGGGCGGGGCAACCTGCCTAAGGACATTCCCCTAAAGACCCCGCCGCCCGCCTTTGACAGAGGTCAATGCGTGGGGGCGGCGGCCGGAGGAAGGACGCCGCGAAGACCTTTCGACGGGGAAATCCGATGGATCGATTGCTACTGAAATCGGGCGGCTGGTTCGCGCTCGCGCTGCTGGCGTTGCTGGCGGCGCTGATGGCGGCGGACAGCGGCTTTGCCGTCCATATGGGCATTGCCTGCGCTGCGGCGCTGCTGATGGCGGTGGTGACCGTGCGCGGAGCCGACTATGCCGGCATCGCGCGTGGCCTGCTGAAAATGCCGGTGGACCAGGGGAAATATGATGACGACCCGATCCGATGGGGCGTGATCGCGACGGTCTTCTGGGGATTGGCGGGCTTTCTTGCCGGACTCTTTATCGCGTTGCAGCTCGCCTTTCCGGCGCTGAACCTGGGGATTGAATATACCAGCTTCGGGCGGCTGCGGCCGCTGCATACCTCCGCCGTCATCTTTGCGTTTGGCGGCAATGCGCTGATCGCGACCAGCTTTTATGTCGTGCAGCGCACCTGCCGGGCGCGGCTGGCCTTTCCCACGCTCGCGCGGTTCGTCTTCTGGGGCTATCAGCTGTTCATCGTGCTGGCCGCCACCGGCTATCTGATGGGCATCACCGAGGGCCGCGAATATGCCGAGCCCGAATGGTATGTCGACCTGTGGCTGACGATCGTGTGGGTCGCCTATCTGGTCGTCTTCGGCGGCACGATCCTGAAGCGCAGCGAGCCGCATATCTATGTGGCGAACTGGTTTTACTTAAGCTTCATCCTGACGATCGCGATGCTGCACATCGTCAACAACCTGTCGATGCCGGTCAGCCTGCTGGGGTCCAAGAGCTACAGCGCCTTTGCGGGCGTGCAGGATGCGCTGACCCAATGGTGGTACGGGCATAATGCGGTCGGCTTCTTCCTGACGGCCGGGTTCCTGGCGATGATGTATTATTTCGTGCCCAAGCAGGCGGAACGGCCGATCTACAGCTATCGCCTGTCCATCATCCACTTCTGGTCGCTGATCTTCCTCTATATCTGGGCGGGTCCGCACCATCTGCACTACACCGCGCTGCCCGACTGGGCGCAGACGCTGGGCATGGTTTTCTCCGTCATGCTGTGGATGCCGAGCTGGGGCGGGATGATCAACGGCCTGATGACGCTGAACGGCGCATGGGACCGCATCCGCACCGATCCGATCATCCGCATGATGGTGATGGCGCTGGCTTTCTACGGCATGAGCACCTTCGAAGGGCCGATGATGTCGGTGAAGGCGGTCAACAGCCTGTCGCACTATACCGAATGGACCATCGGCCATGTGCATTCGGGCGCGCTGGGGTGGAACGGGCTCATCACCTTCGCCAGCCTCTATTATCTGGCGCCCCGGCTGTGGAAGCGCGAGCGGCTCTATTCGTTGCGTCTCGTCAACTGGCACTTCTGGCTCGCGACGGTGGGCATCGTTCTCTACGCCGCGTCGATGTGGGTCGCGGGCATCATGCAGGGCCTGATGTGGCGCGAATATGGGAGCGATGGCTATCTGGTCTACGCCTTCTCCGAAGTCGTGAGCGCCATGTTCCCCATGTACGTCATCCGCGCGGCGGGGGGCCTCATGTACCTGGCGGGCGCGATCATCATGGCCTGGAATATCGGCAAGACCATCGCGGGCAGCCCGCTGCGCGAGGAGAAGCCGATGAGCGACGCGGCCTATGATCCGGCGGCGGATCGGCCCCTTGTCACCCAGCCTGCTTAAGGAAGCAAAGACATGACGAGCAAGACCAAGGGCAAGTTCTGGGACCATGGCAGGCTGGAGCGCAATGTCTCCCTGCTTGGCATCGCGTCGCTGATCGTCGTCGCCATCGGTGGCATCGTAGAGATCGCGCCGCTTTTCTGGATCGACAACACGATCGAGAAGGTGGACGGCATGCGGCCCTATACGCCGCTGGAGCTGGCGGGACGGAATATCTACATCCGTGAAGGCTGCTACAATTGCCACAGCCAGATGATCCGGCCCTTCCGCGACGAGACGGAACGTTATGGCCATTACAGCCTGGCGGCCGAGAGCATGTACGACCACCCTTTCCAATGGGGATCGAAGCGCACCGGGCCTGACCTTGCCCGCGTCGGCGGAAAATATTCCGACGAATGGCATGTCCAGCACCTGAAGGACCCGCGCGCCGTGGTGCCGGAATCCATCATGCCGGGCTACGCCTTCCTGGCCGAACGCGAGTTGAAGCCGGGCGACATGAGCAGGGACCTGACGGCGCTGTCCAATGTCGGCGTGCCCTATAGCAAGGACGACATCGCCAGCGCGAATGACGACCTGAAGGCGCAGGCCGATCCCGACGCGGACGCCAAGGACCTGATCAAGCGCTATCCCAAGGCGCAGGCGCGCGATTTCGACGGCGATCCGGGCAAGCTGACGGAGATGGACGCGCTGGTCGCCTATCTCCAGATGCTGGGCACGCTGGTCGATGTGGAAAGCGCCAGGCCGCAGGAGGTCGACCGATGAGCTACGACGCCTTGCGGCATTTCGCCGATAGCTGGGGGCTGGTGTTCATGGCGGTGACCTACGCCGTCCTGATCGGCTGGCATTTCCTGCCCAAGGGACGCGAGCGGAGCGACAAGGCCGCGCTCGCCATATTCGAGACTGACGAAACGGAGGCCGGAAATGGCTGACGAAAAGCGGATCGACGCCGCCACCGGGACCGAGATCAAGCATCATGAGTGGGACGGCATCCAGGAACTGGACACGCCGCTGCCCCGCTGGTGGCTGTGGACCTTCTACGCGACCATCCTGTTCGCGATCGGATATACGATCGCCTATCCGGCGTGGCCGATGATCGACCGGGCGACGAGCGGCCTGCTCGGCTGGTCAAGCCGGGGGGCGCTGGACAGGGAAATGGCGGCGCGGGACAAGCAGATCGCACCGGTCCGGCAGGCGATCGCCACGACCCCGATCGAGGCGCTGCCGGGCCGTCCGCAACTGATGCAGGCGGCGGTCGAGGGAGGCCGGGCGGCGTTCCGCGTGCATTGCGTGCAGTGCCACGGATCGGGCGCAGCGGGATCGAAGGGCTATCCCAACCTGAATGATGACGACTGGCTGTGGGGCGGCGACCTGGCGGCGATCGAAAAGACGATCACCGACGGGGTGCGCAATCCCGGCCATGCGGCGACGCGGCAGTCGCTGATGCCCGCTTTTGGCAAGGATCAGCTTTTGACGGCGGAGCAGGTGGACCAGGTGGTCGCCCATGTGCGGGTGATCAGCGGGCAGGACAAGCCAGGCGCGGCGTCGCAGGCGGGCGCCAAGGTCTTCGCAGATAATTGCGCCGTGTGCCATGGCCCGGCGGGCAAGGGGATGCGGGAGCTTGGCGCGCCGAACCTGACCGATGCGATCTGGCTCTATGGCGGAGACACGGACACGATCCGCGAGACGGTATGGAACAGCCGCCATGGCGTGATGCCCCGCTGGGACGACAAGCTGGACAAGGCGACCATCAGGATGCTGGCGGCCTATGTGCACAGCCTTGGCGGGGGTGAGGCGACGCGGGTGGAAACGGCTGCGGCGGCGGGCAAGGAGGTCATGGGCGATGCCGGGCAATAGCAGCCGGGCCGTCCTCGCCACCCCGGACTTGATCCGGGGTCCCGCTGCATTTTGCCACGGGCGCGAGGAAGAAGCGGCATTCCGGGGCAAGTCCGGGATGACAGATGAAGGATTGGCGTCGTGCTGATGGCTGGCGCTCCCTCGCTCTATGAGAAGCGCAAGGGCGTGTATCCCAAGGCGGTGGACGGATTTTACCGCCGCCTGAAATGGGCGATCATGGCGGTGACGCTCGCCATCTACTGGGGCACGCCCTGGCTGCGCTGGGACCGGGGGCCTTATGCGCCGGATCAGGCGGTGCTGATCGATCTGGCGCACCGGCGTTTCTATATGTTCTCGATCGAAATCTGGCCGCATGAATTCTATTATGTGGCGGGGCTGCTGATCATGGCGGGGATCGGGCTGTTCCTCGTCACGTCGGCGGTGGGGCGGGCGTGGTGCGGCTATGCCTGTCCGCAAACGGTGTGGACCGACCTTTACCAGCATGTGGAGCGCTTCATCGATGGTGACCGCAATGCGCAGTTGAAGCTCGCCAAAGCGCCATGGAGCGCGGGCAAGCTGGCGCGGCGGCTGGTCAAATGGAGCGTGTGGCTGGCGATCGCCTTCATAACCGGAGGCGCATGGATCTTCTACTTCGCCGATGCGCCCACATTGCAGCAGCAATTTTGGAGCGGGACGGCAGCGCCTGTCGCCTATGCGACCGTGGGAGTGCTGACCGCCACCACCTTCATCCTGGGCGGCTTCATGCGGGAGCAGGTGTGCATCTATATGTGCCCATGGCCGCGCATACAGACGGCGATGCTGGACGAAAAGTCGCTGGTTGTCACTTACAAGGAGTGGCGCGGCGAAAAGCGCGGGAGCCTGAAAAAGGCGGAGGCGCATCCGGGCGAATTTGGCGACTGTATCGATTGCAACCAGTGCGTCGCCGTCTGCCCGACCGGGATCGACATTCGCGAAGGGCCACAGATCGGCTGCATCACCTGCGCTTTGTGCATCGACGCCTGCGACAAGGTGATGGCGCAGATCGGGCGGCCGCGCGGGCTGATCGATTATTGCACGCAGGACGATGCGGAGGCGGAGAAGAAGGGCGCGCCGCCCAAGCCGGTGCTGAAAACGCTGCTGCGGCCGCGCACCATCGCCTATTTCGCCATTTGGGCGAGCATCGGAGGGGCGATGCTGTTCGCTCTGGGCGCGCGCACCCGGCTGGACATCAGCGCGCAGCAGGATCGCAACCCGATCTTCGTGCGCCTGTCCGATGGGACGATCCGCAACGCCTACACGGTGAAGCTGCGCAATATGGAGGCGCGGCCGCGCGAGGTGGAAGTGAGCGCCACCGGCATTACCGGCGCGAAGCTGTGGACCGACGCGGGATCGCGCGAAACGGCGGGCACCTCCGTCAGAGCGACCGTGCCCGCAGACAGCGTGGCGAAGCTGCGCATATTCCTGACCTTGCCAGCGGCTGGTCCGGCACGGCAGGATTTCGCCTTTGCCGTGCGCGCCATCGATCGCGAAGGGGGCGGCGACAGCGAGCCCGCCCGATTTGAAAGGCCCTGAACATGAAGCAGCAAGCGCGTTCCTTCACTGGCTGGCACATGACGGCGATACTGGTGAGCTTTTTTGCGGTGGTGATCGCGGTCAATGTGTTGATGGCGACGTTCGCCGTGCGCTCCTTTGGCGGCACGGTGGTGGAAAACAGTTATGTCGCGAGCCAGAAGTTCAACGGCTGGCTGGCGCAGGCGCGGGCGCAGGAAAAGCTGGGCTGGCGCGATGAGGTCACGCTGGACACGGCGCGGCATGTGCGCATGACGCTGAACGTGCATGGCGCGCGGATGAGCGCGGTGGCGCAGCATCCGCTGGGGCGGTCGCCGGACATCGCGCTGCATCTGCATGAAGCGGAGCCGGGACTTTATGTGAGCGATCGCGCTTTGCCCGCCGGACGGTGGCAGGTGCGGTTCGACATTCGCCATGATGGCGGCGAGGAACATGTGCTGCGGGAGGTCGACTGATGGCCAGCCAGCCCGCCTTGCCCGAAGAATCCCTGGTCGAAGCGAAGGAAAGCCTGTTCGCGGTGCCCGGCATCCACTGCGCGGGATGCCTGTCGAAGATCGAGAACGGCCTGCCGTCAACGCCGGGCATCCTGTCGGCGCGGGTCAATTTGGGGGCGAAGCGGGTCGCGATCCGCCATGACGTGGCACTGACGCCGCCGGACCTGAAGGCCGCGATCATGGCGCTGGGCTTCGAGGCGGAGCCGCTGGCCGACCCGGATCAGGACGTGGCGGCGGCGGAGAGCAAGGCGCTGGTGCGGGCGCTGGCCGTTGCTGGCTTCGCGGCGATGAACATCATGCTGCTGTCGGTGTCGATCTGGTCGGGGGCGGAAGGGGCCACGCGGACCATGTTCCACTGGCTGTCGGCGCTGATCGCGCTGCCTGCGGTGGCGTATGCGGGCCAGCCCTTCTTCCGCTCCGCCTGGGCGGCGTTGCGGCAGGGGCGGACGAACATGGACGTGCCGATCAGCATCGGCGTGCTGCTGACCACGGGCATGAGCCTGTTCGAAACCGTCACGGGCGGCGCGCATGCGTGGTTCGACGGGGCGGTCATGCTGCTTTTCTTCCTGCTGGCCGGGCGGTGCCTGGACAGCATGATGCGGGGAAGGGCGCGGGCGGGGGTCGCTGCCCTGCTCAAGCAGACCGCGCCGGGCGCGCTGGTGCTGGGCGCTGACGGCCGCAGCCAGTGGATCGCCGCCCGCGCGCTGCGTCCGGGCATGCGCATGCTGGTCGCGGCGGGCGAAAGGCTGGCGGCGGACGGGCGGGTGACCGAGGGGGAAAGCGGCATCGATATCGCCTTCCTGACCGGAGAAAGCGCGCCGGTGCGGGTGCGGGCTGGCGATGCCGTGCAGGCCGGGGCGATGAATGTCGAAGGGCCGATTACGGTCGAGGTGACGGCGGCGGGCCCGGACACGGTGATCGCCGACATCGCCCGCCTGATGGAGGAAGCGGGGCAGGGCAAGTCGCGCTATGTCCAGATCGCTGACCGGGCGGCGCGCTATTATGCGCCCAGCGTGCATCTGCTGGCGGCGCTGTCCTTCGCGGGGTGGATGATCGCGGGTGCGGGCGCGCATCAGGCGCTGCTGATCGCGGTGGCGGTGCTGCTGATCACCTGTCCCTGCGCCCTGGGGCTTGCCGTCCCGGCGGCGCAGATCGTCGCTTGCGGGGCGCTGATGCGGCGGGGCGTGCTGGTGAAGGACGGATCGGCGCTGGAACGTCTGGCCGAAGTGAGCGAGGCGGTGTTCGACAAGACCGGAACGCTGACGCTGGGCCGCCCGGTGCCGCAGGAAATCGACCGGATAGGGCAGCAGGACCAGGCGATCCTGCTGGCGCTGGCGCGGGCATCGCGTCATCCCTTGAGCAACGCGCTTCGGCTGGAGTTGGAGGCACGGGAGGTAGTCCCAGCTCCGCTCGATGAGATCCGCGAAGTGGCGGGCGAAGGCGTATTCGCCCAGCATGGCGGCGTCGAGGTATCGCTGGCCCGGCCGCGCAGCATCGTCAGCCTGTTCGGGCTTGTGAGCGAATACCGGCGTGGGGATCAATCGGTGCTGCTGTCCTTTACCGACGCGCCACGCCCCGATGCGGTGGAGACGCTGGACAGGCTGCGCGCCATGGGCGTCAAGACGCTGATCGCCAGCGGCGACCGGACCGAAGCGCTGGAGGAAATCGCCCGCGCCACCCGCACGACCGCGATCGGGCATCTGCGCCCGGCGGACAAGCTGGCGCTGATCGGCCGCTTGCAGGCGCAGGGGGAAAAGGTGCTGATGGTGGGCGACGGGCTGAATGACGGCCCGGCGCTGGCGGCAGGACATGCCAGCATGGCGCCTGCCTCCGCCAGTGATGCGAGCCAGTTAACGGCGGACGCGGTGTTCCTGGGCGACAGGCTGGCCCCGGTGGCGCTGACCGTGCGCGCCGCCCGGCGGACGATCGCGGTCGTGAAGCAGAATTTCGCGCTGGCGATCGGCTATAATGTGCTGGCGGTGCCGCTGGCGGTCGCGGGCAAGGTGACGCCGCTGGTGGCGGCGATCGCCATGTCCACATCCTCGCTGATCGTCATCGCCAATGCGCTGCGTTTGAAGGGAGCCGTGAAATGACCGGGCTTGGATTGTTGATCCCGATTGCGCTGTTTCTGGGGCTGCTGGGGCTGGCTGCATTCTTCTGGGCGCTGCGGGATGGGCAGTTTGAGGATAGCGAAGGCGCTGCGGTGCGGATCCTGATTGATGAGGATTGAGGGTGGTGTGCATTGAGTCGATGTAACCCGACATCCATTCCAAGTCAGATCGGCCGTCTTCTTCCGTTCGTTCGAGCGTTGTCAAGAAACGCTGAGGTGGCGCTGCAGGCTTCTCGACTTCGCTCGAAGCGAACGGATCAAACCATCATATTGCTCCAGGACCAATACCGTTGGAAGGACGGCCGTAACGAATAGAAAAGGGGCCTGATCCATGTGGATCAGGCCCCTTCCTTTGTTTGTCCATCAATATTCAGGAAATAACCATCGCCTCTGGATCAGGATTGCGGGTCCAGCTCCAATAGTCGGCGAGCTTGAACGGGCAGGACACATAGTTGCGGCCCTTGCTGTTCAGATAATAGCTCTTTGCCTTGGGATGGGACCAGATCATCTGCTTCATCTGATCCTCGACCTTCACATTCCAGTCGAGATAGGCCTGCTCGGTCGGCTCGATCGCCTTGCCGCCAGCCGCCACGACTTTGTCCAGCGCTTCGATGATGTAGTGAATCTGCGCTTCCAGCACCATGTTGACGCCTGCGGCATGGTTGGGCGCGCTGTTCGGCCCCAGCGTCATGAAGAAGTTGGGATAGGCAGGGGCCATGACGCCCAGATAGGAGCGCGCCTCATCCTTGCCCCAGGCCGCCGCCAGATCGCAGCCGCCGCGGCCATAGACCTTGAGCGGCCCCAGCGCGGGTGCGAGTTCGAAGCCGGTGGCGAGCGCGATCACGTCCACTTCGTAGCGCTTGCCGCTCTTTGTGACGATCGCATCCTCCTCGATATGGTCGATATGGTCGGTTTCCAGCGTGACATTGGGCCGCAGCAGCGTGTCGAGCCAGCCGCCATCGGCATCGAGCACGATGCGCTTGCCGAAGATCGGATAGTCGGGGACGATCTTTTCAATGAGGTCGGGACGGCCCGCCAGCTTGTTATGGATATAATGCAGCGCATAGTTGCGGGCGGCGTCATTCTGGGCGGAGATCGACACGTCCTTGTTCGGCCAGTCGGCGTCCATCTTCACATTGCCGTAGAGGCCGTCGCCCGTGAACCAGTAGACGCGGAAGCGGAACCATTCCTTGTAATGGGGGATGTGGCGCAGGGCGAAGTGGATATTCTCGTTCACCGGAACGGCGATGTCCGGGTTGTTGAGCACCCAATGCTTCGATCGCTGGAAGATCACCAGGCTGGAAACCTTGCCTGCGATCGCGGGGGCGAGCTGGGCTGCGCTGGCGCCCGTGCCGATCACCGCCACGCGCTTTCCGGTGAGGTCCATGTCAGGGTCCCACCCGGCCGTGTGCATCTTTGGCCCCTTGAAGCTGTCGAGCCCCGGAATGTTGGGGAAGGACCAGCGATTGAGCACGCCATGGGCAAGCAGCACGGCGTTGGCAACCTCGACCCGCTCCGCGCCGGTCTTCACGTCGCGCAGGGTGACGTGCCAGTTGCTTTGCGCATCATCCCAGCGGGCGGCGACGACCATCGTCTGGAACTGCACATGGTCACGGATGCCATATTTTTCCGCGACGCCGGTCAGATAGTTCTGAATCTCCGGCCCCTTCGGGTGATAGCTGCTCCAGTCGGGGTTCAGTTCAAAGGAATAGGAATAGAAGTGGCTGGGCGTGTCGACGCCGACGCCGGGATAGCGGTTTTCATACCAGGTGCCGCCAAGGTCGGGATTCTTTTCGATGATCGTATAGTCATAGCCCGCTTCGCCCAGCTTGATGCCAGCGGCGATGCCGGTCATGCCGCCGCCGATCACCAGCACGCGGAAACCGGCGGGCGGAGGGATGCGGCCGGGAATATCCTTGCGCGGCACCGGGCGTTCGAAGCCCATCTGGTCGTAGAGAACCGGCATGATCGCGGGATCGACCTCTTCGCCGACGCTGACGCTCATCATGGTGCGCAGCAGTTCGGGGTCGATCGGCCGTTCGACCGGCGGCGTGGGGCTGGTGAGCAGCGCGAACAGGCGGTCGCGCAAGTCCTGCGCCATGTCCTCCGGCACGTTGGAGGGAGCCTCCGCCGTGTAGATGCCGGTCATATAGGGGGCAAAGCTTTCCAGATAAGCGCGGTCCTGCGCATAGGTGGTGTAGACCATCAGCAGCGTCGGCAGGTTCGCTTCCGCAAGAGCGCTGCGAAGGCCTTCCTTATCCGTGATGGGCAGGGGAAAGTTTGACGCCGGTGTCGGCTGACTATGCGCGTTCATGATCACTCCTCTCGCGATGAGGGCGGCAGAAATGCTCACCTCTTCCGTATGTAAGTATATACTTACTTATGACCTTTAAATTGACAAGGGTCAAAATTCGGACAGAAAAATGGCGGAGCCATCAGGGGATGCTCCGCCATCGAAATGCCGTGCGGCAGGATCAGGCGGCGGCGGCCTTCGCGTTCCGCATGTCCACCGTCGTATGGATACCGTTCACGCGTCCCTGAAAGTCGCCTGCCCGGTCGCGGGGATTGTAGAATTGCCGATACCAGATGCGTTCCTTGTGGAAGGGACCATCATCGGGGATCTGGAGGATGTTGATCGCCGGTTCCTTATATTTCCACAGTTCGAAATCCTGGGAGAAGGCGGCGAGTCCGGCTTCATGATAGGCGCGGGCGGTGGCGCGTTCCTCCGCCGTGGCATCACCGCTGGCGGCGGTCCGCGCCATCACTGCGAACCAGACCCGCACCTCGCCATCCTCAACCGGCGTGTTGCAGATCATCATCAGCGACGGGTGCTTGCCCTCCATGCGGGACAGGAGGATGCCGGGGCCGGTGTACCAGGTGTCGGTTTCCAGCATGGCGTTGCCGTCCACCAGCGTGCGGTGCCCCGATGCAAAGCGCTGGCGCATGATATGGCCGTCAAATTCATTTTCGAAGAAGATGCTGCCCGACGAGCCATGGACCGGCGCGAAATGCGCATAGTCGGTCATGTTGTCGAGGATTTCCTGGGGATGGATCGGCAGCGTGCCCAGATGATCCACCTGCCAGCGCACCCATCCTTCGTCCGTGCGGTCCCATTCGGCGAAATCGGGCAGGTCATAGTCGGGATCGCCCCCTTCCATGTCATGCCACATCCAGATGCAGCCGGCCCGTTCCGCCACCTTGTGCGACTTGATGCAGGCGGCCTTGGGGATGCCGCGCGTCGAATAGGGGATGTCGTCGCACTGCCCCTGCGCATTGAAGCGCCAGCCATGGGCGGGGCAGCGGATGGAGTCGCCCTCCACCTGATTGCCGTCGCGCACGACATAGGAGGTCGTGTTGCGCGCGATGTTGACGCGCATGTGCGGGCAATAGGCGTCTAGCAGCACGACGCGCCCGCTCTTGCCCCGGTACAGCGCCATGTCCCTGCCAAAGAAGCGCACCGGCTGCGGCTGGTGGGTCACGTCGTCAGCGATGGCGATCATGAACCAGCCGCGAGGGAAGGCGAGTTCGCCAAGGCCATAATCAGCGGTGGTAGCCATAGTCTTTCTCCCCGCGCTCAGATGAAGCTGTCGCTGTTGGACCCGCCCAGCGCGACATTGCCGTAATTGCGGCCGACGATGCCGGGATTGTTGGCGACATGGGTGCGCCCGGCGTGAATGTCGCAGAAGGCGCGGGCGATCGGATTGCCGCGATAGATGGCCTCCGCCCCGCTGGCCGCGAAGATGCGGCTTACCAGCGCGCAGCAGCGGCTGGAAATCTGCGCCGACTGGAAACGGTAATGCAGCCGCGTTTCCACATCCGCCTGCTCGCCTTTCCGCGCCCTGTCCGTGAGATCGGCGAAGTTGCGGAAAAGGATCGTCTTCATCTCATCAATGGCGGCGCGGGTTTCGGCGATCACCATCTGCACATCGGGATCGGCCGAGGCGCTGGCGCCGCTGTTGGCGCTCCTGCGTTTCGCCCCCTTCTCGATGAAGCAGTCGAGCGCGCCCTGAAGCGCCCCGATGGATGAGGAGGAGACGGCGCGCACGAACACCTGCCCGAACGGCAGCTTGTAGAGCGGGCCGGGATTGACCTTCGCGCCGGGGTTGGTGGCGGCGAAGCCGTCCTTCGACCGGTGGGTGCGGTAGGCGGGGACATAGGCGTCCTCCACCGTCACGTCATGGCTGCCGGTGCCGCCTAGCCCGATCGTGTTCCAGATATGCAGCACCTTGAAATCGCCCCGTGGGACCAGGAAGGTCCAGAAGTCGGGCTCGCCCGTCTCAGGATCGTTGACGAGGCCGCCCAGGAACGCCCAGTCGCAATGATCGACGCCGCTGGAAAAGCCCCAGCGCCCGCTGATACGATAGCCGCCCTCGACCGGCGTCACCTGCGCGCGCGGCATGTAGGAGGAGGAGATGAGGGTGGCGGGATTCTTGCCCCACACATCGTCCTGCGCCTGCGCGTCGAACAAAGCGAGCTGCCAGTTGTGCACCGCCACCACGCCCAGCACCCAGGCGGAGGACATGCAGCCTTCGGCCAGCTTCATCTGCACCGCGTAGAAGGTTTCGATGTCCATTTCATAGCCGCCATGACGGCGGGGTTGCAGGATCTTGAAGAAACCGGCTTCCTGAAAATCGCGGATGGTGTCTTCGGGCACCTTGTTTCCGGCTTCACAGGCGTCGGCCCGTTCCCGTAGCACCGGCACCAGCGCTGCGGCCCGGTCGACCAGGCCGGCCATGGTCGGCGCGGCGATCGCATTGGCAAGTGTCATAATCCTTCTCCTTCTGATCAGGCCGCGTCGGCCAGTCTTGCCTGTTCGTCAGCGCCGAAGCCGACACTGAAATCATGGCCCCACAGGCTGGCGGACGTGCTTTCGAAAACAGTGTGATGATCCCAGTCCACGACCCGGCCGCCGCAGCCATATTCCAGCGCGAAGCCGCCGGGCGTTTCGACATAGAAGCTGATCATGTGATCATTGGTGTGGCGGCCCAGCGTCGCCATCAGCCGCGCACCGGCGGCGAGCATCCGGTCATAGGCGTGGCCGACCTCGTCAATGGTGGCGACTTCCACCATCAGGTGGACGCAGCCCGATGGCACTTCGCCTTCGAACAGGGCCAGGCTGTGATGGCGGCCATTGGCGCAATGCAGGAAATCGATGCGCATTTCCGGTCCGCCCTGGCCCATCGGCCGGTGGACCATGAAGTCCGACAGGCCAAGGCCGAGGATGCCGGTCAGGAAGGCGCGTGTTTCCGCGATTTTCGGTGCGGGCAGCACGGCATGGCCATAGCCGAGATCGCCGGTGACGAACCGCGTCCCCTGCGGCGAGCAGAAAGGCGTGAAGCTGCTGACATAGCCGTAGGACAGTTCATGCCGGTTGCCGGACGGGTCCTTGAACCACACCATGTCAGTGACGTGGCGCAGCGCGCGTTCGGCCTGGGTCGCATGGTTGTAGGCGACACCCTGGGCATCGAGCAGGGCGAGCGCATGGGCGAACTGCTCCTCATTGCGCACTTCCCAGCCGCTGGCGAAATAGCCGTCCCGTTCATCTTCCACGATGAACAGCCTTCCGGCGCGCTCGTCTATGCGCAGGGCGATTCCGCCAAGCACGGCATGCGCCGAAAAGCCCGCAATGTCTTCCGCGAAACGCACCCATTGGGACGGGTTGCGAGACGAGATCACGCTATAGGCAAGTGCCGCGACTTCCATGGGGGTCTCCACTCATATTGCCGTGCCATGATGCCGCTGGACGGGGGCGACCGAATTGACCGCGATCAAAATTGACCAACAAAGCGTCGCGAATGTGATTTTTACCTGCGCATCATTAGGGGAGAATGCGGAAAACTTCTGCCATATGCGTTTTATAATCGGCAGTAAAATACGCGATAGCAGGCAATTTTGATCGCGATCAAGGCGGCTGACCGTTCCACCGGCTCTTTTGAAGTCCTTGCAATAGAGGAAGGCGGAGGAACAGGCATGAAGGCCCAGACGATCGATCGTTCAAGCGTGGCGCAGACCATCAGCCATGTGAACCTTCATTACCCGCTCCCAGAAGATGGCGAGGCGGCGGCGGTGCTGCTGGAAACGGCTGGGCTCGTGCGGACGCAGGAAATGGAACTGCCATCGGGCGGCACCTTCTACCGCTTCACGGCCAACAGCCATGCGCTCAATCAGGCGGACAATATCGTCTATCTGTCACCGCTGCCGCCAGCAACGGCGCAGTTGATCGCCGCTGCGCGCGAAAGCCTGGGCATGGGCACTGCTAACGAGCATCCGGCGGTGAGCGCCTATCGCGCCGCCCATGCGGCCGACCCGGAATATGATTTCCATGTCGGCTTCCTGCTCGACTCGCTCGATTTTCTGGAGGAGCGCTTCCTTGCATTGCAGGCGCTGGAGGCGAAGGATGCGCGCTTTGCCGGGCGGCTTAAATTCCTGGTCAATCGCGCGCTGCCGGGGAATAGCGAGATCGACGCGCGCATGGATGCGTCGCCCGTCTATCGCGGCGTCACCCGCTACACCTATGGCCGCAACGGCGTGCAGGCCTTTTGCGAGACGGATCTGATCGTCGACGGACCGCTGGGCAGCGGCCTGGTGCTGGAGTTCGACTATGTGTTCCCCGGCTACGACGATCACATCATGGCCATATCGGAACAAACCCGCTGACGGCAGGAGGGGCCGTCGCGGGTCAGCGGCAGGCAGCGAGAGAGAGGGTCAGGCGCGGACCATCGCCGAAGCCATGGAGGCGAAGGCCGCGCCGATGCGCTTTGCCACATCCCCTTCCACGGCGCAGTCGCGCATGGCCTGGTCCATGGCCTTCACCCACTGGTCCGCAATGGCGGCGCTGATCGAAAAGCGGTTGTGGAGCGTCATCATGCATTTGCCTGGATTGGCCGCGAACCAGTCGGCGGGGCCACCGAGCCATCCGGTCAGGAACCCGGCCAGCGACTTGCGCATGGGGCCAAGGTCGCTGGCGTGCAGCGATCGCAATTCGGCATAGGCGGGAACGGAGTCCATGAGATCATAGAAGCGCTCCACAATCGCCTGGACGCCCTCCCGTCCTCCGACCGCGTCGAAGGGCAGTGTTTCCTCCACAGGCGCGGCGCTGCTCAATTCCGTCTGCCACGCAATGCGTCGCCGATGCTCAGGCTGCCGAGGATGAGCATGAAGAGAAGCATCAGGCCAACGACCAGATGCGGGAAGTAGCTGCCGAAAAGCTGTGCCATGGGTTCCTCCTTTGCAAAGAGAAGAATAGGCGCGCGGGAACGCCGGAACCTTGACCCGCGTCAAAATGCGCGTTGGCTTCGCTGCATTTGGGACGCTGCCGGAACGGCAAAGCCCGATCATGCGTTGGCGGTCGTGGCATTCAGGGAGAATAAGATGAACCGCATGACCTTCATGATCCTGGCGACCGGGCTGACCCTGGCCGCCTGTAACGAAGCGACCGAGCAGCGGGCGGAGAATGCCGCCGGTTCGGCGGCGGCGACGGCTGATGCGGCCGGGGACAGGATCGAAAACGCTGCTGATAACGCCATGGCGGCGCTCACGCCCACCCCTTCGGCGCAGGAGTTCGCGAACAAGGCGGCAAAGAGCGATGCGTTCGAAATCGCAGCGGCGAAGCTGGCGGCGGCCAAGGCTTCCTCCGCCGAGGTGAAGGCTTTCGCTGCGCAGATGATCAAGGCCCACACCGAATCCAGCGCCAAGATCAAGGCCGCGGCCGGTAAGGCGAAACCGGCGGTGACGATCGATGCCGCGCTGACGGCGGACCAGAAGGAAGACCTGGCCGACCTTCAGAAGCTGACCGGCGCGAAGTTTGACGAGGAATATATCGACGGCCAGGTGGATGCGCATGAGGATGCGCTGGCGCTGATGCGCTCCTATGCGTCAGGCGGCACCGATGCCGGACTCAAGACGGCGGCGGGCGAGATCGCGGCCGTGGTCGAAGGCCATTTGAAGATGGCGCGCGATCTGGAGGCAAAGACCGATCGTTGATGAACCTGCTGGACCTTGACCTTGCGCTTCCGGTGCTTGGCGCGGTTCTGGCAGGGGGACTCATCGGCGCGGAGCGGGAATACCGGTCAAGCCCGGCGGGATTTCGCACCCATATATTGGTCAGCCTGTCCTGCGCGCTGCTGATGCTGGCGGCGGTGCATCAGATACGCTGGCTCAGCGATACGCCCGACGACCTTATCAGGATCGATCCCGTCCGCATGGCCCATGGCGTTCTGACGGGCATCGGTTTCCTGTGCGGCGGCGTGATCTTTCGCGAAGGACTCAACGTCCGGGGGCTGACGACCGCCGCGTCGCTGTGGATGACATCGTCGCTCGGCGTGCTGTTCGGCGTCGGTTTCTACAGCCTGGCGATTGGCGGGACGCTGGTGACGCTGGGCGTGCTGGCGGCGGTCGCGGCGTCCGAACGGCTTCTGCCACAGCAGCGCTTTGCCCGCATCATGATCCGGTATCGCCGGTCCGACGTCATGTCCGAACGCGACTTCCGCGCCAGCCTCTCCCGCTTCGGCCTGGTGCCTTCGGTGATCAGCCAGCGGTTGAAGGACGGCTATCTGGAACTGAGCACGACCGTCAACGGCGCGAACGTCCATAGGGTGGAGGAATTCACCGCCGCCCTGATCCAGGACGCCAGCGTCGTGGGGTTCGAATATCTGCCCCACGACCCATGACATCATGGCGGCGGCGCTCAGGCAGCGCCGCCCGCCTCCTGGCGGGTCTTCCACAAGGACCAGCCAACGCCCCCGGCGATCAGCGCGAAGGTGACGCCCAGGCTCCAGACCGGCGGGAACTTGCCGCCGTCCATCAGGAAGTCGGCGATGAAGATCTTCGCCCCGATATAGACCAGGATCAGCGCCAGCGCATATTTCAGATAATGGAAGCGATGCACCATCGCCGCCAGCGCGAAATAGAGCGCGCGCAGGCCCAGTATCGCCATAACGTTCGACGTATAGACGATGAAGGTGTCCGTGGTGATTGCGAAAATGGCGGGCACGCTGTCCACCGCGAAGACGAGGTCGGCGAAGTTGATGACCACCAGCGCCAGCAGCAGCGGCGTGGCCGCCGTCACCATCTTGCCGGTCACCGGATGCGGCATCCTGGCCAGAAAATGTTCGCCATGCAGTTCGGGCGTCACGCGGATATGCCGGGAAATGAAGCGGAGCGCGGGATTGTTGCCGATGTCCATGGGCTTGTCCGCCGTGAACAGCATCTTGACGCCGGTGAAGATCAGGAAGACGGCGAAGAGGTAGAGCACCCAATAGGCTTCATGCAGCAGCATAGCGCCGCCCGCGATCATAAGGCCGCGCAGCACGATGACGCCGACGATGCCCCACAGCAGCGCCCGGTATTGGTAGCGGGGCGGAATGGCGAAATAGGTAAAGATCAGGCTGATCACGAAGACATTGTCGATCGACAGCGCCTTTTCGATGAAGAAGCCGGTAAAATATTGCATTCCCGGTTCCGGTCCGCGCGCGAACCAGATCCAGACCCCGAACAGCAGGGCGATGCCGATATAGAAGGCCGACAGCTTCAGGCTTTCACCAATGCCGATTTCCCGGTTTTCCTTGTGCAGGAAGCCCAGGTCAAAGGCGGTCAGCGCAACCACGATCACCAGAAATGCCAGCCAGAACCAGGCCGGGGTGCCGAGCCAGTCGGCAAACAGAAATTCCATGGAACAGCGCTCCTCTTGTCCAGCCATGCCGATCGCAGACCCGATGCGAGGAGAGCGGAAAGCAGCCCGCCGATCGCATCGGATTATCCGATGCGGTCCGACATCACGCGCTCACCCCAGAAGGAGCAGCGCGCCAGAGGGGCCCGGTCCCGCAAGGGTCATGATAATAGGTAAAATGGCGGCACTCAAGGGCTTGCAAGCAAAGTTGTTGTGGCGGACCGTCAATCGACGATCGTAATAAGCTCGCCAAACGGGATTGTTGCCAGAACCTTTCCACTGTGATCGGTTATTTCCACCCGATGCCGCAAGTTGACCGGCCTGCCTGAGGAGACATGCTCTGCCATCATGGCGCGCACGCCCCGGATGGCGACCTCTTTGGCTGCGGCAAGATCGGCATGATCGGCTCCTTCGTCATCCAATACATCGGCGTCATTGTAGATGTTGATGAAGTAACGCGGCATGGAGCGTGAATACTTAAATCGCCCGCTGGTTTCCTATTTTGATCGAGATTAGGCTGTTCTGCGCGGCTGGCGTAAAATGGCGCGGCCTTATCCTGTTCCTCCCATATTAAAGCGGATCGATCCTGCCTGGCCAGGCGTTCAACGCGGACAAGGCGGCCAGCCGCTTCACCCGATTGAATGAGGACAGGACCATGAATGACCGCAATGCTTTTTTGCAGGGGCAGGGTTCCCCGATCAAGGATGACGAGCCGCCGCCGATCGGAGGATGGCGTGGAGAGAAGGCGGCGGAAGAAAGCGCCAGCAACACGGACCAGCGCCATCGCCTGTCCGGCACCAATGTCGAGGTGGAGGATATTTCGGGCACCGCCTTTGCAGAGGCGACATCGCTGGGCAAAAGGCCGAACGCGCCGGACGAGGGTGATCACGCGGCCGCTCCGCAACCTGCTGGCGGACATGCGGGAGGCCATGGCGACGGCGTCAGCGATCTTGAGGGCGATGCGGATTCGCCCGGCGGCGAGAGCGAGGGCGCTCCCTATCCGCAGCCTTACCGCAAGGGCCGCAGCGACAATGATTTCGGCAGCGTGATGGGTCATGGCGGCCAGTCGGAAATCGCCTATCACGGTCCCGGCCATCTGGGCGAGCATAATGTCGGAGAGGATGACGACCGCAACGGCGTCGCCAAGTCCAACGACTGAACGCCCGTCCGCGCTGATGCGCCCTTACCCATGGTGAGGACGCCAGCGCGCCGGAATCCGATGACAATATATGACAGAACCGGGCCTCCCAAGGCTGCGGTGGAGGATTGATCCTGCGCGACGAGGACAAGAGGGAGCCGAGATCGACCGGCGAAGCGGCGCTGATGATCGAACAGGCGCTGCGCGACGGCGACATTCTTTATCTGGCGGATGATGAGCAGCAGGCGGAAGCGCTGGCGGAGGCGGCCGCCGCGCTTGCTCCGGCGCATCCCGTCATCTTCATACCGTCGAGCGATGCCTTGCCCGGCGACCGCGCGC
>NZ_ATHO01000063.1 GCF_000445065.1 Sphingobium quisquiliarum P25
CCTCGCCTGCCGCCACCACGCCACCGCCGCGCCGCTTCACGCCGGTCACTCCGATCAAGCGTCCCGAACCGGCCAAGCCGGACCGGACCAAGCGTGCCGACGACAATCGCCGCCAGTCGGGCAAGCTGACCGTCACCCGTGCCCTCGCGGATGATGACAGCGCCCGCGCCCGCAGCCTCGCCGCGCTCAAGCGCGCCCGGGAGAAGGAGCGCCGCGCTCATTATTCGGGCGGCGCGCAGCAGCGTGAAAAGCAGGTCCGCGACGTTGTCGTGCCGGAAAGCATCACCGTTCAGGAACTCGCCAACCGCATGGCCGAAAAGGGCGCGGATCTGGTGAAGGCCCTGTTCAAGATGGGCACCGCCGTCACGCTCAACCAGCCGATCGATCAGGATACGGCGGAGCTGCTGGTCGAGGAATTCGGCCACCGTATCCAGCGCGTGTCCGACGCTGACGTCGAAATCGGCATGGAAGGCGAGGTTGACGCGCCCGAAACGTTGAAGCCGCGTCCGCCTGTCGTCACGATCATGGGCCATGTCGATCACGGCAAGACGTCGCTGCTCGACGCTTTGCGCGGCACCAATGTGGTGTCGGGCGAAAGCGGCGGCATCACCCAGCATATCGGCGCCTATCAGATCAAGACCAAGGGCGGTGACACCATCACCTTCCTCGACACGCCGGGCCACGAAGCCTTTTCGGAAATGCGCGCGCGTGGCGCGAACGTCACGGACATCGTCATCCTGGTGGTGGCGGCCGATGACGGGCTGATGCCGCAGACGATCGAGGCGATCAACCATACCAAGGCCGCTGGCGTGCCGATGATCGTCGCGATCAACAAGATCGACAAGCCCGAAGCCAATCCCCAGCGCGTGCGCGAGCGCCTGCTGGAGCATGAGGTGATCGTCGAGGACATGGGCGGCGAAACGCAGGACGTCGAAGTTTCGGCGCTCAAGGGCACCGGCCTCGACACGCTGATCGAGAAGATCCTGCTCCAGGCCGAACTGATGGAGCTGACCGCTAACCCCGACCGCCCGGCCGAAGGCAATGTGGTCGAGGCGCAGTTGGACAAGGGCCGTGGCGCGGTTGCGACCGTGCTGGTCCGCAAGGGCACACTCAAGGTCGGCGACACCTTCGTCATCGGTGCGGAAAGCGGCAAGGTCCGCGCTCTCATCAACGACAAGGGCCAGAATGTGAAGGTCGCAGGGCCGTCCACTCCGGTCGAAGTGCTGGGTCTGTCGGGCGTTCCGCTCGCCGGTGATCAGCTGACCGTGGTCGAGAATGAAGCGCGCGCCCGCGAAGTCGCCGCCTACCGTCAGGAACAGGCGACGAAGAAGCGGACCACGGCGGCTCCGACCAGCTTCGAACATATGTTCTCGGCGCTCAACACCAAGGTCATCGAATATCCGGTGGTGGTGAAGGGCGATGTGCAGGGTTCGGTCGAAGCGATCGTGTCGTCGCTCAACCGCATCTCGACCGACGAGATCAAGGTGCGCATCCTGCATTCGGGTGTCGGCGCGATCACGGAAAGCGACGTCACGCTGGCCGCCGCCAGCCGCGCGCCGCTGATCGGCTTCAACGTCCGTCCCAACGCCAAGGCGCGTCAGCTGGCGGAGCGCGAGAAGATCTCGCTGCGCTATTATGACGTGATCTACGACCTGCTTGAGGAAGTTCGCGGCGAAATGGCGGGCCAGCTGGCTCCAGAGCGCATTGAAACCATCGTCGGCCGCGCCGAGGTGTTGCAGGTCTTCCCCGCGGGCAAGAAGGACAAGGCCGCTGGTCTGCTCGTCCTCGACGGCATCATCCGCAAGGGGCTGGCCGCGCGCCTCACCCGCGACGATGTCATCGTGTCGCGCACCCACATCGCCTCGCTCCGCCGCTTCAAGGACGATGTGTCCGAAGTCCGGGCGGGCATGGAGTGCGGTGCGGTGTTGCAGGACACGAACGACATCAAGGCTGGCGATACGCTGGAACTGTTCGAGGTCGAAGAACGCGCCCGGACGCTGTAAAGTATCTTAGAAAGGCCCCTCCCTTTCAAGGGAGGGCGATCAGGGTCGGTCAAGCCCCCGGCTTGACCTAAACAGCATGGGATGCTGTTTACCCTGATCGGGGTGGGTGGCGAGCGTAGCGAGCCTCTGCCTGACCTCATAGGTTGCTGGCGATTTTTGCCGCAATCGCACCCACCCCCGGCCCCTCCCTGGAAGGGAGGGGGGAGTCTTGTGCATGGCACATCAGAATCAATCCTCCGAAGGCCCCTCCGTCCGCCTCCTCCGCGTGGGCGAGCAGGTGCGCCATGTCCTGTCCGGCATCCTCCAGCGCGGCGACGTGCATGACGATGTTCTCGCCAGGCATGTCGTCAGCGTCACCGAAGTACGCATGTCCCCGGACCTGCGCCATGCGACCGTGTTCGTGAAATCGCTGCTGGGGCAGGATGAAGACGCTGTGTTGAAGGCGCTGCGCACCAACACCGCTTATCTCCAGCGTGAGGTCGCCCATCGCGTACGCCTCAAATATGCGGCGAAGCTCAAATTCCTCGCCGATGAGAGCTTCGATGAGGGCAGCCATATCGACAAGTTGCTGCGCGACCCCAAGGTGGCGCGCGATCTTGAGCAGCCGGGCGGCGAGGACTGACGCGCCGCGTCGATTTGCATGCACGGCTGGATCATCCTCGACAAACCGCATGGGCTCGGCTCCACGCAGGCGGTGAGCGCCGTCAAGCGCGCGCTGAGGCAGAGCGGCGCGGGCAAGTGGAAGGTCGGCCATGGCGGAACGCTCGATCCGCTGGCGACGGGCGTGCTGCCGGTTGCGGTGGGTGAGGCGACCAAGCTTGCCGGGCGGATGCTCGACAGCGACAAGATTTATGACTTCACCATAGCTTTCGGGGCGCAGACCGACACGCTCGACCTGGAAGGGAAGGTGATCGCCAGCAGCGATGCCCGGCCCACACTTGCCGAAGTCGAGGCGGTGCTGCCCAGCTTCACCGGCCCGATCGAGCAGGCGCCGCCTGCTTATTCCGCCATCCTGATCGACGGCCAGCGCGCCTACGACCTCGCGCGCGCGGGGCAGGACGTGGAAATGAAGACGCGCCAGGTCACCATATATTCTCTCCGCGTCTCCGCGTCTCCGCGCGAGGAAAATGAATTTACGCGGAGGCATGGAGACGCGGAGGAAGTGGGAAGCGTCACCCTCACCGCCCATGTCTCCAAGGGCACCTATATCCGCTCCCTCGCGCGCGACATCGCCATTGCCCTTGGCACCGTCGGCCATGTCACCATGCTCCGGCGCATCAAGGCAGGCCCCTTCACCCTGGAATCCGCGATTTCGCTGGACAAATTGGACGAAGCTGCTAGGGGCGGCGGCTTCGGCGGTCTGATGCTGCCGTTGACCGCAGGGCTGGACGACATCCCGGCTCTCGCAGTCTCTCCCGATGACGCATTGGCTCTCCGGCAGGGGAAGGTGCTCGTGGGGAAACCGCATACCGGCCTGATGCTGGCGATGGAGGGCGATGTGCCCGTCGCGCTGGTCGAAGCCAGTGGCCCGGAAATCCGGGTGGTGCGCGGCTTCAATCTCTAGATGTTATGAAAGGAAGCCGATGTCGATTACTGCTGAGCGCAAGGAAGCGCTGATCAAGGAACATGCCCGCGCCGAAGGCGATACCGGTTCGCCGGAAGTCCAGGTCGCGATCCTTTCGGAACGCATTTCCAACCTGACCGAGCATTTCAAGGGTCACCACAAGGATAACCACAGCCGTCGCGGCCTGCTGATGCTGGTCAACAAGCGCCGTTCGCTGCTGGATTACCTCAAGAAAAAGGATGCGGGCCGTTATAACGACCTCATCGCAAAGCTGGGCTTGCGTAAGTAAGTCTGCTAAAGAAGGAGCGGCCCCCGATCGGGGCCGTTTCCGATTCTGACAACATGGCTCCGGGCAATCCGGCACGGCGCCATGACGGGGGAACCTCCCCCAACCGTTCGGGCTGAGCTTGTCGAAGCCCTCCACTGAGCGAAGGCGAAGTGCCTTCGCTACGCTCAGTTGGACCCTTCGACTTCGCTCAGGGCGAACGGAGGAGAGGTAAAGCTCTCCATCTTGGGCCATCAGGCCCACCAAAGGCCCCGCCCGGCAATAGGGCCCGGCGGGCGAAGGAAAACATTATGTTCGATGTAAAGAAGGTATCAATCGAGCTGGGCGGAAAGACCCTCACGCTCGAAACCGGCCGCATTGCGCGTCAGGCTGACGCCGCCGTGCTGGCGACCTATGGCGAAACCGTGGTGCTGTGCGCCGTGACCGCCGCCAAGTCGGTGAAGGAAGGGCAGGACTTCTTCCCGCTGACCGTCCACTATCAGGAAAAATATTCCGCGGCCGGCCGCATCCCCGGCGGCTTCTTCAAGCGTGAGCGCGGCGCGACCGAAAAGGAAACGCTGACCAGCCGCCTGATCGACCGCCCGGTCCGCCCGCTGTTCCCCGAAGGTTTCTACAACGAAATCAACGTCATCGCTCAGGTTCTGAGCTTCGATGGCGAAAGCGAGCCTGACATCGTGGCGATGATCGCCGCTTCGGCCGCCCTGACCCTGTCGGGCGTGCCCTTCCTCGGCCCGATCGGCGCTGCTCGCGTCGGCTACAAGGATGGCGAATATCAGCTGAATCCGTCCATGGACGAGGTGAAGACCGGCGAACTCGACCTGGTCGTCGCCGCCACCCAGGACGCGGTGATGATGGTCGAATCGGAAGCCAAGGAGCTTTCGGAAGACGTCATGCTCGGCGCTGTCCTGTTCGCCCATGAAGCGAGCAAGAAGGTCGTCGGCGCGATTATCGAGCTGGCCGAAAAGGCTGCGAAGGACCCGTGGGAAGTCGCAAAGGGCGACGACCTGGATGACCTCAAGAAGAAGCTCAAGAAGCTGATCGGCAAGGACATCGCGGCCGCCTACAAGCTGACCAGCAAGTCGGCCCGTTCGGATGCGATCAACGCCGCCCGCGACAAGGCGAAGGCTTTCTTCGCGGAAGAGGGGCTGGACGCGCAGACCGTCATGGCCGGCATCAAGCTGACCAAGAAGCTGGAATCGGAAATCGTCCGCACCGCCATCATCAAGGATGGCAAGCGCATCGACGGCCGCACCACCACGCAGATCCGCCCGATCGAGGCGATGGTCGGCTTCCTGCCGCGCACCCATGGTTCGGCGCTGTTCACCCGCGGTGAAACGCAGGCGATCTGCACCACCACGCTTGGCACCAAGGATGCTGAGCAGATGATCGATGGCCTGACCGGCGTTCATTATGAAAGCTTCATGCTGCACTATAACTTCCCGCCCTATTCGGTCGGTGAAGTCGGCCGCTTCGGCGCGCCGGGCCGCCGCGAGGTCGGCCATGGCAAGCTGGCATGGCGCGCCCTGCACCCCGTGCTGCCCAGCAAGGAAGAATTCCCCTACACCATCCGCGTCCTGTCCGACATCACCGAGTCCAACGGCTCGTCCTCGATGGCGACGGTCTGCGGCGGTTCGCTGTCGATGATGGACGCGGGCGTGCCGCTGAAGCGTCCGGTGTCGGGCATCGCCATGGGCCTGATCCTCGACGGCAAGGATTTCGCTGTGCTTAGCGACATCCTCGGCGACGAAGATCATCTGGGCGACATGGACTTCAAGGTGGCGGGCACCGAACAGGGCATCACCACCATGCAGATGGACATCAAGGTTGCCGGCATCACGCAGGAAATCTTCGAAGTCGCCCTGCGTCAGGCGAAGGAAGGCCGCGCCCACATCCTGGCTGAGATGAACAAGGCCCTGTCCTCGACCCGGACCGAGCTGTCGGCGCATGCTCCGCGTATCGAGACGATCCAGATCGACAAGTCGAAGATCCGCGACGTCATCGGCACCGGCGGCAAGGTCATCCGCGAAATCGTCGCGGAAACCGGCGCGAAGGTGGACATCGACGACGAAGGCATCATCAAGATCAGCTCGTCCGACATCGACCAGATCGAAGCCGCAAAGAAGTGGATCCTCGGCATCGTCGAGGAAGCGGAAGTCGGCAAGATCTACAACGGCAAGGTCGTCAACATCGTCGATTTCGGTGCGTTCGTGAACTTCATGGGCGGCAAGGACGGCCTCGTCCACGTCTCCGAAATGAAGAATGAGCGCGTCGAAAAGCCGACCGACGTCGTGTCGGAAGGCCAGGAAGTGAAGGTCAAGGTCCTGGAGATCGATCCGCGCGGCAAGGTTCGCCTGTCGATGCGCGTCGTCGATCAGGAAACCGGCGAGGAACTGGAAGACACCCGTCCTCCGCGCGAACCTCGCGAGCCCCGTGGTGATCGCGGCGACCGTGGCGATCGTGGCCGTGGCCCGCGCCGCGACGGCGGTGATCGTGGCGGTCGCGGTGGTGACCGTGGCGGCGATCGCGGCCCGCGCCGTGACCGCGGTGGTGATCGGGGCCCGCGTGGCGAAGGCCGTGGCGGCAATGGCGGCGGAGACGATGATGGCTCCAACGCCGGTCTGCCGGACTTCCTGACGCAGGACTGACTGTTCCTGCTTCTGATGAATAGGAAAGGGGTGTCCTTCGGGGCGCCCCTTTTTTTGTCATTGACGCCATGTGCCTGATATCCATCAATTGGCGCTGCGGATTCTTCTGATATTGTGCCGCCCGTTACCGGGGGGAAGTTGATGCAGCGCACCAATGAACGGTTCGTCGAGCGCCTGCCGCTCGTTCTTCCTCATCCCGCTTATGCCTATCTGATCAGCGCGCTGCTTTGCGGCGTTGCTTTCGGCCTTCGCCTGCTGGCGGAGAGTTTCCTGCCGATCGGCTATCCCTTCGTCGCCTTCTTTCCGGTGATCATCCTGACGGCTTTTCTGTTCGGCGTGCGGCCCGGCACGTTCGCGGCGATTTTGTGCGGCCTTGTTTCCTGGTACGCCTTCATCCCGCCGCGCATGGCCTTCACGATGAATCCCGGCGTGGCGCTCGCGCTGTGCTTCTATGGATTTGTCGCCGCCGTCGACATTGCGCTGATCCATTTCCTGCAACGGGCGAATGTCAATCTGGCGCTGGAGCGGGAGCGCAGCCGCGCGCTCGCCGAAAACCGCGAGCTGCTGTTCCACGAATTGCAGCATCGCGTGTCCAACAATTTGCAGGTGGTGGCCGCGATGCTGGCGCTGCGGAAGAACCATGTGGACCATGAGCAGGCGCGCGCCGCGCTGGACGACGCGGCCGGCCGCCTCGCCCTGATCGGGCGGATCAGCCGCACCCTCTACGATCCGGCCGATGAAGGGCAGGATATTCAGGGCTTCCTCACGCGCTTGACGCAGGATGTCGTGACCGCCAGCGGGCGCGATGATATCAGCGTCAGCGTGGAAGCGCCGCCGGGCCTGACGCTGCAATCCCGCGTCGCCGTGCCGCTCGCCATCATCGTGGCCGAAGCGGTCAGCAATGCGATCGAACATGGCCTGCCGGACCGGGGCGGCTCCATCGCCGTGACGCTGGAGGACAGCAGCGGCGCATTGTCGTTGAAGATCGCCGATGACGGGGCAGGGCTGGCGCCCGGCTTCGAACTTGGCCACGGCCCCTCGATCGGGCTCAAGATCGCGACGGCGCTGGCCGCTCAGCTCAAGGGCCGTTTCGCGCTCGATCACCGGCCCGAAGGCGGCGTGATCGCCCGGCTCGACCTGCCTGCGGGAGCGCACTGAACGCCGCATGGGCCTGCCTGCCCATTCTGCCGCTTGGCGAGCGCCATTCGCTCCGCTATGACCCGGCCATGCTGACGAAAACAATGACGCGCATCGGCGCGGCCACCGCTCCGGTCCTGCTCGCCGCCCTCGCGCTTTCGGGCTGTGCGACGTCCAAGAACAAGGCCGACACCCAATATGTCGCGCGGGACGTGTCCACCCTCTACAATGCGGGCAAATACCGGCTGGATCGGGGCCAGTACAAGCTCGCCGCCGCCCTGTTCGACGAGGTGGAACGCCAGCATCCCTACTCCCCCTGGGCCCGCCGCGCGCAGCTCATGTCCGCGTTCAGCTACTATATGAACCGGGACTATAATGAGGCGATCGGCGCGGCGCAGCGTTTCCTGTCGATCCATACCGGCAACAAGGACGCGCCCTACGCCTACTACCTCATCGCGCTTTGCTATTATGAGCAGATCGCCGATGTCACCCGCGACCAGAAGATCACGCAGCAGTCGCTGGACGCGCTGGGCGAACTCATCCGCCGCTATCCCGACACGCGATACGCCGCCGATGCGCGGTTGAAGCTGGACCTGGTGAACGATCACCTGGCGGGCAAGGAAATGGAAGTCGGCCGCTTCTATCAGCGGCGCGGCCAGTGGCTGGCGGCGACACTGCGTTTCCGCACGGTCATCGACAAATATCAGACGACCACCCACACGCCCGAAGCGCTGGAGCGCCTGGTCGAAAGCTACCTCTCGCTCGGCATCCGGGAAGAGGCGCAGAAGGCGGCCGCCGTGCTGGGCCGGAACTATCCCGGTTCCAAATGGTATGAGCGTTCCTTCAAGCTCATGCGGGAACATGGCGGAAAGGCGTAACGGAATATAGCCCCTCCTTTCAGGGGAGGGGCCGGGGTGGGTGCGAGCGCAGCGAGCGTCCGGCCTCTCGGATACAGGTGCCGCTTGGGGCGGCACACCCACCCCGGCCCCTCCCTTGAAAGGGAGGGGGGAGATTGTCAGGTGCTGACCACCCTCTCCATCCGCAATGTCGTCCTGATCGAGGCGCTGGACCTGGAATTCGGCGCTGGCCTTGGCGTGCTGACGGGGGAAACGGGCGCGGGCAAGTCGATCCTGCTTGATTCGCTGGGCCTGGCGCTTGGCGCGCGCGCCGACAGCGGGCTGGTGCGCAGCGGAGAGGCGCAGGCAAGCGTGTCCGCGACCTTCGAGCCTCCGGCCCCTGATCACCGCGCCGCCCGGCTGCTGGCGGACAATGGCATCGACATCGAACCGGGCGAACCGCTGATCATCCGCCGGACGTTGAAGGCGGACGGGGGCAGCCGCGCCTTTGTGAACGATCAGGCCTGCTCCGCCGCGTTGCTGCGGGAACTGGGCGGGGCGCTGGTTGAAATCCATGGGCAGCATGACGATCGCGGCCTGCTCAACCCGCGCGGCCACCGCAGCCTGCTCGACAGCTATGGCCGCTGCGATACGGGGGCGGTGGCCAGCGCCCATGCCGCCTGGCGGGCTGCGGCGGACAAGCTGGCGGAAAGCCGCGAAGCGGTGGAGATCGCCGCGCGCGACCGCGACTATCTGACCCATGCGGTGGAGGAACTGTCCCGCTTCGCGCCGGAGCCGGGGGAGGAAGCCGCGCTGGCCGAAGAACGCGCGACGATGCAGAAGGGCGCGCGCCTCGCCGATGACTTGTCCGCCGTCACAGACTGCCTGACCGGATCGGATGGCGGCCTTGCCCAGTTGCGGCAGGCGGCGCGGCGGCTGGACCGGATCGTGTCCGAATATGAACCGCTCGCCGATGTGCTGGCGGCGCTCGACCGCGCGGTGATCGAGGCGGGGGAGGCGGAGGACCGGCTGGCGGGCGCGGCCGAGGCGTTGAGCTTCGATCCGGCGCGGCTGGATGCCATCGAAACCCGGCTGTTCGACCTGCGCGGCCTTGCGCGCAAGCATCAGGTGCAGCCCGACGATCTGGCCGCCCTGCGCGACGACATGGCCGCCAAGCTCGCCGCGATCGAGGGCGGGGAGGAGCATCTCGCCGCGCTGGAGGCAGAAGTCGCGGCGCGAGCGGCGGATTATGCGCGGGCGGCGCAGGCTTTGTCCGCCGCGCGCAAGGGTGCGGCCGCCCGGCTGGACGTGGCGGTTGCGGGCGAACTCGCGCCGCTCAAGCTGGACGCCGCGCGCTTCCGTACCGTGGTCGCGCCGCTGGAGGAAGGGCAGTGGAGCGCCCATGGCATGGACCGGGTGGAGTTTGAGATTTCCACCAATCCCGGCGCGCCCTTCGCCCCCTTGGTGAAGATCGCCAGCGGCGGCGAATTGTCGCGCTTCATCCTGGCGCTCAAGGTCGCTCTGGCGGAGCAGGGCGGGGCGGACACGCTGATCTTCGATGAGATCGACCGGGGCGTGGGCGGCGCGGTGGCTTCGGCGATCGGGGAGCGGCTGGCGCGGCTGGCGCGGACCAACCAGATACTGGTCGTCACCCACAGCCCGCAGGTCGCCGCGCGGGGAGCGGGCCATATGCTGATCGCAAAGTCCAGCGACGGCACTGTTACCCGCACCGGCGTCCATGCCCTCACCGATGGCGAACGGCGCGAGGAAATCGCGCGCATGCTGTCGGGCGCCGAGATCACCGTGGAAGCGCGCGCGCAGGCGGAGCGGCTGCTGGAGGTTTGACACGTTCCGTTCGGTTCGAGCTTGTCGAGAAGCAGGCAGCGCAACAGTTCTCGACAAGCTCGAACCGAACGGGGATGGAGCAGATATGAATGACTCAGTCACCCCCGCCCAGCTGACAGAAGCCGAAGCCGCCAACCGCCTCATGCGCCTCGCCAGGGAGATCGCGCGGCATAACCGGCTCTACCATGACCAGGACCAGCCGGAGATCACGGACGCCGAATATGACGCCCTGATGCGCGAGAATAACGCGCTGGAGGCAGCCTTTCCGCAGCTCGTCCGCGCAGATTCGCCCAATGCGCAGGTCGGCGCGGCCCCGACGTCGGGCCTGAAAAAGGTCCAGCATGCCGTCCGCATGATGAGCCTGGACAACGGCTTTTCCGACGAGGACATCGCTGAATTCATTGCCCGCGTCCGGCGCTTCCTTGCCTTGCCGGACGACGCGCCGGTCGCGCTGACGGCGGAGCCCAAGATTGACGGCCTGTCCTGCTCGCTGCGCTATGAGCAGGGGGAGCTGCGGCTGGCGGCGACGCGCGGCGACGGGACGACCGGCGAGGATGTGACCGCCAACGTCCGCACCATCGGCGACATTCCCCAGACGCTCACCGGCGCTGACGTCCCCGGCCTGTTCGAGGTGCGGGGCGAGGTCTATATGGCGAAGGACGATTTCGCCGCCCTCAACGAAAGGCTGCTGGCAGAGGCGGAAGACCCGGCCAAGGCGCGCCAGTTCGCCAATCCACGCAATGCCGCCGCCGGATCGCTGCGGCAAAAGGACCCCGGCGTCACCGCCAGCCGCCCACTGCGATTTCTGGCGCATGGCTGGGGCGAGGTCAGCGCCTTGCCCGCCGAAACGCAGCTTGGCGTCATGCAGGCGATCGCCAGTTGGGGCCTGCCCGTATCGGACCGGCTGGCCTGCGTCGATACGCTGGATGCGCTCATCGCCCATTATCGCGATATCGAAGCGGCGCGGGCGGACCTGCCGTTCGACATCGATGGCGTGGTCTACAAGGTGGACCGGCTCGATTGGCAGCAGCGTCTGGGTTTCGTCGCCAAGGCTCCCCGCTGGGCGATCGCGCATAAATTCCCGGCGGAGCGCGCGCAAACCACGCTGGAGGCGATCGACATCCAGGTCGGGCGGACGGGCAAGCTGACCCCGGTCGGGCGGCTGACCCCGGTGACAGTCGGCGGCGTCGTCGTGTCCAATGTCACGCTGCACAATGCCGATGAGATTGCGCGCCTGGGCGTCCGTCCGGGTGATCGCGTCGTGGTGCAGCGGGCGGGTGATGTCATTCCGCAGGTGGTGGACAACCTAACCCGCGACGAAGCGCGGCCGCCCTTCGTCTTTCCCGCCTCTTGCCCCGTCTGCGGGTCCGAAGCGGTGCGCGAAGAGGGGGAGGTGGATGTCCGCTGCACCGGCGGCCTCATCTGCGCGGCGCAGCGCTTCGAACGGCTGCGCCATTTCGTCAGCCGGGGGGCATTGGACATTGAAGGACTGGGCGAAAAGACGATCGAGGAATTCATCGCGCTTGGCTGGATCGCGGAGCCTGCCGACATATTCCGGCTGAAGACGCACAGGGCCGAGTTGCTGGGCCGGGAAGGGTGGAAGGACAAGTCCGTCGACAATCTGCTGGCGGCGATCGAGGCGAAGCGCAGCCCCGACGCCGCCCGTCTGCTCTTTGGCCTGGGCATCCGCCATATCGGTGCGGTGACCGCGCGCGACCTGCTCAAGCGCTACGAAACGCTCCCCGCGATCCGTGCTTTGGCGGAGCAGATCATCGAACTGCGGGACAGTTTCCCCGTGGCCGAAGGGGAGGAGGAGGCCAGGCGCGCCAATCGCCTGAACAAGGCGATCGCGGAGATGATCGGCGTCGAAAATGCGGGCTCCGCTGTCGGCCACGCGCTGGCGGACTTCTTCCATGAACCGCATAACCGGGAAGCATGGGAAGACCTGCTGTCGGAAGTGTCGCCCCCGCCCTATGTCGTGGAAACCACCGCCAGCGCGGTGACGGGCAAGACGGTCGTGTTCACCGGCAAGCTGGAGACGATGAGCCGTGACGAGGCAAAGGCGCAGGCGGAACGGCTGGGGGCCAAGGCCGCCGGGTCCGTGAGCGCCAAGACCGACCTGCTCGTCGCGGGACCCGGTGCCGGATCGAAGCTGAAACAGGCCGCTGCCCTGGGCATCCAGGTCATAGACGAAGCCGCCTGGGCGGAGATCGTGAAAGCGGCGGGCTAGACCAATCGCTTCTGCGCAGGCAGGAACCAGTTCAAGGCCCGAACGGACTCCTGCCTGCAACGGCAGATCGGATTTAAGCCGCGCCTTCCACCTTGTCCTGCGTCTTCGTTTCGAAGTCGCTGGCGTCATGGCGCTCGTGCAATTGCTCCTCCGGCGGGCCGAAGGCGCGATTGACGATGCGGCCGCGCTTCACGGCGGGGCGGGCGTCGATCTGCTTTGCCCACCGCTGGAGATTGCTGTAGCTCTCCGCGTCCAGAAATTCCGCGGCCCGTTCATAGCTTCGGCCCAGTGCCACCCCGCCATACCAGGGCCAGATGGCGATATCGGCGATCGTATATTCATCGCCCGCGACAAATTCATGCTCCGCCAGCCGCCGGTCGAGCACGTCCATCTGCCGCTTCACTTCCATGGTGTAGCGGTTGATCGGATATTCGAACTTTTCCGGCGCATAGGCAAAGAAATGGCCGAACCCGCCGCCCAGCAAAGGCGCGCTGCCCATCTGCCAGAACAGCCAGCTCAGCGCCTCCGTCCGCTTGGCGGAATCGGCGGGCAGGAATGCGCCGAACTTTTCGGCAAGGTAAAGGAGGATCGATCCCGATTCGAACACGCGCTGCGGCGGGGACACGCTATGGTCCATCAGGGCCGGGATCTTGCTGTTGGGATTGACCGAGACAAAGCCGCTGCCGAACTGGTCGCCTTCGTTGATGCGGATCATCCAGGCGTCATATTCCGCACCCTGATGCCCCGCCGCCAGCAGCTCCTCCAGCATGATGGTCACCTTCTGCCCATTGGGCGTGCCCAGCGAATAGAGTTGCAGCGGATGCTTGCCGACCGGCAGTTCCTTGTCATGGGTCGGACCGGCGATGGGCCGGTTGATATTGGCGAAGGCGCCGCCATTTCCCGGTTCCCAGGTCCAGACGCGCGGCGGTGTGTAAGGCTGTTTCTCTGTCATTCCGTTTTCCCCAAGGCACTTGATGACGATGGAAGACGAAGGCAGCACCCCCGCTTTCCGCCGCAAGGTAGGAAGCGGCCGGGCCGGGCAAAAGCCGTGCAAGCAAAAATATGCTTGGGGCAGGGCATTGCCAGCACCGCTCGCCACGTCTCGTTTCCTGCACGGCGGGCCAGTGAAAGCCCCGCCGCGCATGGCTGCACGAGGCAAATCGGGGTAGGCGGACATGGACGGCGGATGAACAAAATTTTCTGCCTGCCTCTTGACGATGATTTCCCGCCGTCCATATGAAACGGCGCTGGCACTCCCCAACCGGGAGTGCTAACAGAACCAGGTTCATCGGGAGAAGGAGCGACGGGCGCAGGCTTTCAGGGGATGTGTTTCCTTTGCCGGCCGCCCTTCCAGATCCCATCAACGTCGTAAGAGGGAAAGGTACTCAACATGGCATTTCGTCCGTTGCACGACCGCGTTCTCGTCCGCCGCGTAGAGGCGGAAGAGAAGACTGCCGGTGGCATCATCATCCCCGACACCGCCAAGGAAAAGCCGCAGGAAGGCGAAATCGTCTCCGTCGGCACCGGCTCGAAGGCCGAAGATGGCAAGGTGACTCCGCTGGACGTCAAGGCTGGTGACCGCATCCTGTTCGGCAAGTGGTCGGGCACCGAGGTGAAGGTCGACGGCGAAGACCTGCTCATCATGAAGGAAAGCGACATTCTGGGCGTTATCGCCTGACAGTGATCAGCTTTTCCTCCGTTCGTCCTGAGTTCGAACGGAGACCGGCAATTTCCCAATAGTCAAAAAAGCAGAGGTTTTTACCCATGGCTGCAAAAGACGTAAAATTCTCCCGCGACGCCCGTGAGCGCATCCTGCGCGGCGTCGACATCCTGGCCGACGCGGTCAAGGTGACCCTGGGCCCCAAGGGCCGCAACGTCGTCATCGACAAGAGCTTCGGCGCGCCCCGCATCACCAAGGACGGCGTTTCGGTCGCCAAGGAAATCGAACTGAAGGACAAGTTCGAGAATATGGGCGCCCAGATGGTCCGCGAAGTCGCTTCGAAGACCAACGACATCGCTGGTGACGGCACCACCACCGCGACCGTCCTTGCCCAGGCGATCGTCCGCGAAGGCATGAAGTCGGTTGCCGCCGGCATGAACCCGATGGACCTCAAGCGCGGCATCGACCTCGCCGTCACCAAGGTCGTCGAGGACATCAAGACCCGTTCCAAGCCGGTTGCCGGTTCGAACGAAGTCGCGCAGGTCGGCATCATTTCGGCCAATGGCGACGTCGAAGTCGGCCAGAAGATCGCCGAAGCGATGGAAAAGGTCGGCAAGGAAGGCGTCATCACCGTGGAAGAGGCCAAGGGCCTCGACTTCGAACTGGACGTCGTGGAAGGCATGCAGTTCGACCGCGGCTACCTGTCGCCCTACTTCATCACCAACCCGGAAAAGATGCAGGTCGAACTGGCTGACCCCTACATCCTGATCCACGAAAAGAAGCTTTCGAACCTCCAGTCGATCCTGCCGATCCTCGAAGCCGTGGTGCAGTCGGGCCGTCCGCTCCTGATCATCGCGGAAGACATTGAGGGCGAAGCGCTGGCGACCCTGGTCGTCAACAAGCTGCGCGGCGGCCTGAAGGTCGCTGCGGTCAAGGCGCCCGGCTTCGGCGACCGCCGCAAGGCCATGCTGGAAGACATCGCCGTCCTGACCAAGGGCGAAGTCATCTCCGAAGACTTGGGCATCAAGCTGGAGAACGTCACGCTCGGCATGCTCGGCACCGCCAAGCGCGTCACCATCGACAAGGACAACACCACCATCGTCGATGGCGCCGGTGACGCTGAATCCATCAAGGCCCGCACCGAGCAGATCCGCGCCCAGATCGAGACGACCACGTCCGACTATGACCGTGAGAAGCTCCAGGAGCGTCTCGCCAAGCTGGCTGGCGGCGTTGCCGTCATCAAGGTCGGCGGCGCGACCGAAGTCGAGGTGAAGGAGCGCAAGGATCGCGTCGATGACGCGCTGCACGCGACCCGCGCCGCTGTCGAAGAAGGCATCGTCCCCGGTGGCGGCACGGCTCTGCTGTACGCGACCAAGGCCCTCAAGGACCTCAAGGGCGCGAACGACGACCAGACCCGTGGCATCGACATCATCCGCAAGGCGATTGAAGCGCCGCTGCGCCAGATCGCCACGAACGCGGGCGTTGATGGTGCGGTCGTCGCTGGCAACCTGCTGCGCGAAAATGACGAGACCAAGGGCTTCAATGCCGCGACCGACACCTATGAAAATCTGGTCGCCGCTGGTGTCATCGACCCGACCAAGGTCGTCCGCGCGGCCTTGCAGGACGCGGCATCGGTTGCCGGTCTGCTGATCACCACCGAAGCCACCATCGCCGAGCTGCCGGAAGACAAGTCCGCTGCTCCCGCGATGCCGGGCGGCATGGGTGGCATGGGTGGCATGGACTTCTAAAGCGATCGCAGCAGCGGGCGGACCACACTCCGCCCGCTGCCTGGATCGCGGCAGAGGACCAGTCCTTCGCTCACGCGAAAAGGAAGAAGCCGGTGGAGCGATCCGCCGGCTTTTTTCGTGGCCTTGCCTGCCGGCGGCTTTCCGGGCCGCTTTCAAATGTTAACCCAAAAATGCAGCGCAACCTACATTTTGCAGGCGTTTCGTTCCGATCAGGACAATAGCGTTAACGAAAAAATAAAGGGATGATGCGATCAGCGGGTTGGGAAGCGGAGACCCGCAATTTGCACGTTCTGACTACATTGTTGCAGAGGCTTGGGCTCCACCCCTCGGGCCAGGATGCAGACGTGCGCCGCAGCCTGGTGGAATCGCTTTACGCGTCCCCGGCATCCCTGACCATCGGTGCAGTCACCGGCGTCGCCGTGGGGCTTGTCAACTGCACCTTGTCGCCTTCCGGCCCGGTTCGGATCGTCGTGGCGCTGCTGTGCCTGGTGGCGACGCTGCGTGTCGTCTCCGCCATCTTCTTCCATCGTCAACTGGTGCGCGGCACCGCCGTGGCGTCGCGAAGCTGGGAAGTGGCCTATGAGCTGGGGGCCTGGTGCTATTCCGGGCTGCTGGGGCTCATGGCGTTCGTCACGCTCACCGGATCGCCCAATCCGGTCACGCACATGCTCAGCGTATCCATGGCGACCGGCTATGCGGGCGGCATTTCTGGCCGCAACGCGGGCCGGGTTCAAATCGCCATCGGTCAGGTGTGCCTGACGCTGCTGCCCACCGCGCTTGGCCTGTGGTTGCAGGGTTCGACCGGCTACCGGGTGCTCGCGGTCGCCATGATCATGATGGTGCTGGGCCTCGCGGAAATCAGCTCGACCATCCACCGGATCGTGCTTCAGGCGCTGATCGGCAAAAGGGAAAAGTCCCTGCTCGCCGAAAAATTCAAGCGCCTTGCCCGTTTCGACAGCCTCACCGGGCTTGAAAACCGGATGGCGATGCAGATGCGCCTGCGGGAAATCTTCGAACATAATCACAAGCGGAACGATGCGGTGACCATCCTGTGGATGGACATCGACCGGTTCAAGGAAATCAACGATTCGCTGGGCCACATCATCGGCGATCAACTGCTGCGCAATGTCGCGGAACGGTTGAACGAGGTCGTTCAGGAACGGGGGCGCATCGCCCGGTTCGGCGGGGACGAGTTCGTCATCATCTGCCCCGATATGGATCGTCTGACGGCGGCGGGCCTCGCGCAGGAAATCATCTCCTATTTCTCCCACGCCTTCGACCTTGGCGACAATCAATTGCAGGTCACTGCATCCATCGGCTACGCGGTCGCGCCGCAGGACGGCCGCGACATGGACGAGTTGATGCAGCATGCCGACCTGGCCTTGTATGAGGCGAAGCGTGGCGGCCGCAATCGCGCGACCAGCTTCAACTGGTCGTTCAAGGAACGCTTCAATCGCCTCCACGAAATTGAAACGGGTCTGCGGCGTGCGCTGGATTGTGGCGAATTGAAGCTGCTGTTCCAGCCGATCATCGATCTGGAAAGTGGACGGATCAGCGCTTGCGAGGCGTTGCTGCGCTGGGATCATCCCATATTGGGCCCAGTGCCGCCGTCCGAGTTCATTCCCATCGCCGAAGGCATGGGGATGATCGAGTCGATCACGGCCTGGGTGCTGCGTCAGGCCTGTCTTGCCGCGGCCTCCTGGCCGGACGATGTCCGCATCGCCGTGAACATCTCGCCCGCCTCGCTCAAGTCCGCCGAACTCCCCGCGAATATCATCGCCGTGCTGTTGGAGACGGGGCTTCCGGCCCGCCGCCTGGAACTGGAAGTGACCGAGTCCATTTTCCTGGACGATAGCGGGCAAACCAACGCCATTCTGCGCGACCTGCAAAGGATCGGGCTGCGTCTGGCGCTGGATGATTTCGGAACCGGCTATTCGTCCTTGGCCTATTTGCGTTCCTACCGGTTCGACACGCTGAAAATCGATCAGAGCTTCATGGCGGGGGTGAGCGCAAATGCGGAAGACCGCGCGATCGTGAGGGCGATCGGCAGCCTGGCACGTGAGCTTGCGATGGATACGGTGGCCGAAGGGATCGAAACGGCGGATCAACTCCACCACGCGCAGGAGGCGGGTTTCACGGACGTTCAAGGCTATCTGTTCAGCCGTCCCATCCCGCTCGACAAAATCACGGGCCTTATCGCCGCTGGTCCGTTGCAACTGGGCGAACATCAATGGCCGGGCAGGCCGGTGCGCAGCCGGATCGTCTGAACCCGGCGTCAGGCATTGCCATTCAGCGCAATCGCGTCTGTGCCGACGCCAGCCGCCGCATCATCCGCAAATCCCGTGACGGCAGCGACATGGCCGTGTCGGTCCATGCTTCCACGATATCCGTCAGTTCGGTGAGCGTAAGCGGATTGACCCGCCGTCCGGCCCGGTTGATCCCCACATAACCGGCGTGATGGGAGATATGGTCCTTGATCCAGCGGACCGTTGCCGCTTCGCCTTCGCCTTCCTCCACCACCTGAGTGACGATCCCCATCTCGTACATTTCTTCGGCGGTATAGACCTGGCCTTCCATTATCATCCGCCGCGCCAGCAGCGGCCCGACCCTTCGGGACAGGACGGAAAAAGCGCCCATGCCGGGGAACAGGCCGAACAGCACCTCAGGCAGGCCGAAGCGCGCCTGCCGTTCCGCAATGATGACGTCGAAGCAGAGCAGGGCTTCCAGACCTCCGCCCAGCGCGTCGCCCTGCGCCAGCCCGATATTGATGATGTTCATGTCGTTGCTGTGCCAGATGCGATCGACGATCTCGCAGCAGGCCACGCCATAGCGCAGCAGAGTGTCGCGGTCGCGGCGCTCTATGCATTCGGCGAACATCTCCAGGTCGCCGCCCAGGTTGAAGACGCCGGGAAAGCGCGATCCCAGCACCATGAATTTCAGCATGCCAGCCTGATCGGCGAACAACTCGCGGCTTTCATGCAGCCATGCCCGCGTATCGCGAATCAAGGCGAGATTGGAGTTGGGCCGTTCAAGAGGCGTCATGAACGCCCAGAGCGTGCTTAGTTCCGGTTCCCAGCGCACGTCGATCTGTCCCAGGTCGAACAGTTTCGATCGTCCCAGCATGCCGGGAATGGAGGGTTCCGTAGCGGCGATCTGATGAATTTCGTCATCATGCGGCAGATCGCTCATGGACAGATCGTCAGCCTCGTCGCGTGCTGGGCTAAACCGCGCGGAATCAATCATCTGTGCCCCCGAATTTCGATCCGTCGTGAAGAAAACAGTCTTGATGACCGGAGGCAACCGCCCATGCTGCAAACGCCGCCGCGTTAACCCTTTTTATCGGGAACTGTTGCGCATAAGCTGCCGAAATCGCCCGATCATCAAGGTTAACGTTGTATTAATGCAACAAGGTGGCAACTCATACAAGTGTAAAAATATGGCGTCAGGGCTTTGTTAACCATTATTAATTAGAGGCTGGATGCATGGAACAGCATCGCACCGGCCGACAGATCGTGACGCTCCTGCTACATGATGAGGAGGGGGCGTCCTGGCGCCTCAGCCTCGCTGCGGACTGCCTCTGCTTCATCGGCAACTATCGCCGCGTCGAAGGTTTCAACATCGATGCGATCGTCGCCTTCGACGGAGTCCGCCGGAACGGCTGACGCTCAGGTCTTGGGCGGGGGCGGCTCGCGGTAAGCCTTTGCCGCTCGTGCCGCGCGAAAAAAGCCGTTCCCACTTTCGCGCGCGATGCTCTAGAGCGCGGCGGGTGACCCAGAACCGTTTTTCCTTCACCATCGCCGCCACCGACGGCAAGGCCCGCACCGGATCGATCCAGATGCGCCGGGGCGACATCCGCACGCCCGCCTTCATGCCCGTCGGCACGGCCGCCACGGTCAAGGCGATGCGGCCCGCCGAAGTCCGCGCGGCGGGCGCGGACATCATCCTTGGCAACACCTATCATCTCATGCTCCGCCCCGGCGCGGAGCGCGTGGCGCGGCTTGGCGGCCTGCACGGGTTCATGGGATGGGACCGGCCGATCCTGACCGACAGCGGCGGCTATCAGGTGATGAGCCTGTCGGCGCTGACGAAGATGAGCGAGGAGGGCGTCGCCTTCGCCAGCCATATCGACGGGTCGCGGCACATGCTGACGCCGGAACGGTCGATGGAAATCCAGCGCCTGCTGGACAGCGACATCGTCATGGCCTTCGACGAATGCACCAGGAATGGCTGCACGCATGAAGAGGCGGCGCACAGCATGGAACGGTCCATGCGCTGGGCCAAACGGTCCCGCGACGCCTTCGACCAGGGCGGCGATCATGCGGAAAGGGCCGCGCTGTTCGGCATTCAGCAGGGATCGTTGAACGAGGATCTGCGCCGCGTTTCAGCGGAAAAGCTGATCGAGATAGGCTTTGACGGCTATGCCGTGGGCGGCCTCGCGGTGGGAGAGGGGCAGGAAGCGATGTTCGCCTGCCTCGACTATGCGCCCGGCATGCTGCCCGCCGGCAAGCCGCGCTACCTGATGGGAGTCGGCAAGCCGGACGATATCGTCGGCGCGGTGGAGCGCGGCATCGATATGTTCGATTGCGTGCTGCCGACGCGCAGCGGGCGCAACGGGCAGGCCTTTACCTGGGCCGGGCCGCTCAATATCCGCAATGCCCGCTTCGCCGAGGATCTATCGCCGCTCGATCCGCGCTGCGGCTGTCCGGTCTGCGCCACCTGGAGCCGCGCCTATCTGCATCATCTGGTGAAGGCAGGGGAAATGCTGGGCGCCATGCTGATGACGCAGCATAACATCTCCTTCTACCAGGCGCTGATGCAGGCGATCCGCGACAGCATCGCGCAGGGGCGTTTCGCGGCCTTTGCAGCGGAATTCCGTGAAGGCTACCGCCGCGCCTGACCTTCAGGGGAGGACAGCGAACGCGATCGCATAATCGCCCGCCTCAGGATCATGCGCCAGAGGCGAACGAAGCTGCCGTGACAATCCGGTCAGCACCCGCCCGTAACGCTCGTCCACCTGCGCGCTCATCGTTTCGGAACCGCGCAGGGCGGGGGAACTGACATGCAGGATCGCCCGGTCCGCCTGCTCGCTGTCGAGATGCGCGGAAATCCGCATGCCCGCGCGCGGATCGCATATCATCGCCAGTTCCACCAGTTCGGTAAGCAGGAAGGCTATGGGCACGGCCACGTCCTGGCTGATGTGCAGGTTGTCGCTGTCGATCTGGATGCCGAACCGCCGCGCTTCGGCCGGGGCGGTGCCGCGCAGGCTGGCGGAAAGCTCGCTGATCAGCGACCGGACGCCGACGCCGCGATTTTCCTCCAGTTCGGCATAATGGTTCCGATGGACGACCGACAGCGCGTCGACCCGGCGCTGGATCGACGCATAGGCTTCCACCGCTTCGGGATCATGCGCGGACCGGGCATGCAGGCTGATCAGGCTGGCGATGATCTGAAGGTTGTTCTTGACCCGGTGATGCACCTCGCGCGTCAGCTTGCGCTGGGTCTCCAGTCCCTCCGCCATTTCGGCCTCGTGGGTGGCGACATCCTCGCTGATCTCGCGGAAGGTTTCGCCCAGCGCCACGATTTCCTGCGCGGGCGTGCGGATGCGGCGCATGGGCTCCAGCACTTCGCCGGGATGATAGGCGGCCACCGTCCGGCGCAGCACCACCAGCGGCTTGATGAGCAGGCGGTTCACCACCAGCCAGCCGATCGCCGCCGCCGCGAACCACATCACCAGCGGCAGGAACAGCGACAGCATGCGCGCCAGCGTCACCGGCGGGTCGCGCAGGGTCATGGTCAACAGTATGTCGGGCGGGTCGAGCCGCGCGGACAGGCTGGTGCTATGGCCGCCCGGATGCCGGGAGGGACGGCTGACGACCAGCGTCTTCTCGCCTTGCCGCAGGCTGAGCTGCCGGTTCTGCAAAGCCGTGGCCGGGTTGGCGATGCTTTCCAGATAGCCGCGCGAATAATAAGCGAGCGCCACGATCCGGCCATTGCCGCTTTGCGCGCGGCTGACCAGAAATCCCGATTGCGGCAGCAGTTCGAACGGCGGCCTGGCAAAGCGCGTTTCGCCGGTGAGCCCCGCAGGCTCCGGCTGGGGCGACCCGCACAGGCGGCCCCCCGCGCGATCATAGATATAGAAGCGCGCGCCTTCACGATCATGGGATGTCAGGAACACTGACAGGCGGCGGCACATGCCGGTGTCGGCATCGCCGTTCGCCAGCGCATTGGCCGTCAGCATCAGCGCGGTGCGATCCGACGCGAGATCCGCGGTCAGCTTGCGCGCGCTCTGCGTCACCGCCACGCGCAGCAGCGCCTCCTTTTCCAGATCAGCGGTGCGGATCGCCTGCAAGGAGGCGATGAGCGCGATCAGGCCCAGCGGCAGCAGCGCCAGCGTCAGGATGAGGAACATCTTGACGCCTGTGGAATGGATGATGCTGTTCAATTTGAGCATGAGCAAAAGGTTCGCCGGATGGGGCGGCTCCCGATCATGCGATCGTCAGGGCCATTCGAACTTCAGCAAGAGCGGTTGCGCGCCTGCCTTGGATGGCAAACGGCGATTGCGGTCTTCCGGTTTCAAAATGCAAGGCCACCCCCTCCGCTCGCATCGATTCAGAAGGCGGCCGTGGCCGCTATGCGGCTGCCTAGTCCAGCTTGCGCAGCAGGTCGAGCATTTCAGAGGGAATATCTTCGTCCACGGCGCGCTGATAGACCGAGCGCAAAGCGTTGGAGACCTGATTTTCTTCCTTATGCGGGGCGGAGCGGCGCTTGCGCGCGGCTTCCCCCTTCACGCCCGAAGCGGGAGTGTTGGCGCCGACATCTTTCTTGTCCCCTCCCTTCACATCCCGTTCCGTCGTTGAAGCAACCAAAACCATGCCCCTCTGAAACAAATAAGCCGTAATGCCCGTTCTTTTCGCGGCTTTCGCGGATGACGTCAATCGATCGTCATGCGAGTGCGAAACGAATTGGCAGCATTGATGAAAAAACCGAACGGCTGTGAAACAAATCCGCCGCTCGTTGGTTCCCTGTGCCGAAGCATTTTTTGCGACTGGTTCGCCGGTGGCGGAAAAAGGGGCGGGGGCTTGCCACATCGGCGTCAGCGATCCATCCTTCCCCCTTTGCAAATGTTTTGAACAACGCGCCTTCGGGCTGGGAGAAGACCTACAGATGTCGCTAGGACAGCAACTGCACCCCCACCTTCCATTCCTGCGCCGCTATGCCCGCGCCCTGACGGGCAGTCAGGCGCATGGCGACGCCTATGTCCGCGCGACCCTGGAAGCGATCGTCGCGGCGCCGGAGGAATTTCCGGCGGATGTCGATCCGCGCCTTGGCCTCTACAAGATCTTCCACGCCATCTGGTCGTCTTCCCATCTGGAGGATGGGCCGGTGCTGACCGGCGCTGACGGGCATGAAGCGGTGGCGCAGGCGCGGCTTGCCCGGTTGACGCCGCTGCCGCGCCAGGCGCTTCTGCTGACCGCGCTGGAAGGCTTCACCGTCGATGACGTGGCCTATCTCATCGGGCTGGAGCCCGCCGATGTCGAGGCGCTGGTCGAAGAAGCGCTGAGCGAGATCGAGGCGCAGACGCGCGCCAAGGTGCTGATCATCGAGGATGAGCCGATCATCGCGATGGACATCGAAACCATCGTGCGCGACCTGGGGCATGAGGTGACGGCGATCGCCGTCACCCGCGAGGATGCCGTGCGGGAGGCGATGGCGGAACGTCCCGGCCTGGTGCTCGCCGACATCCAGCTCGCCGACGATTCGAGCGGTATCGACGCGGTAAAGGACATTCTGGCCGAATTCTCCGTCCCGGTGATCTTCATCACCGCCTTCCCCGAAAGGCTGCTGACCGGCGAGCGTCCCGAGCCGACCTTCCTCATCACCAAGCCGTTCCAGCGGTCGACGGTCAAGGCGGCGATTTCGCAGGCGCTGTTCTTTGACGAGGCGACCGCGCCGGCCTGAGTCGCGCCAGGCACTTTGGCGAAAGAGTGGATGGCGGGCGGAACCGGTGCTGCCACCCCGCGTTATTTATGCGTAACGATCGGGAGATGAAGCAATGGCGGACGAAGAACAGCATGTCGTTACCGATGACGCGCGTTCAGGTTCCACCCCGCACATCGTCCGTTACATCCTGGGCATTTCCTTGCCTTTGGTGGTTATTGGAATGCTGATCGTGCTTTGGGCATATTATAAAGGGTGAAGGTCTTTGGCTGCCGGAAGCAATGGGTATAGGATGCGGACGCATTTATGGCTTTGACGACTTCGATTCATGCGGCGAGGGCGACAGCCAGTGAGAGGGTTGTTCCCATGAGCGAAGGGCTGAGCCAGCAAGGGGAGCAGCAGGAACCTGTACGCGAATCCCTGTCGGATTCCGATTTCAAGCGGGAACTGGCGGCGGTCATTCCGCACTTGCGCGCCTTCGGCCGCTCTCTGTCGGGCAATCGCGACGTTGCGGACGATCTGGTCCAGGAAACGCTGTTGAAGGCATGGGCCGCGCGTGGGCGGTTCCAGGCCGGGACCAACATGCGCGCCTGGACCTTCATCATCCTGCGCAACCATTATCTCTCCCAGATGCGGCGCTCCCGCTTCCGGGGCGATTGGGACGACCTGACGGCAGACCGGCTGCTGGCCGCGCCCGCGGGTCAGGACAAGCATGTGGAGCTTTCCGACATGCAGCGCGCGCTGCTCCAGCTGCCCCAGCCGCAGCGCGAGGCATTGATCCTGGTCGGCGCGGGCGGTTTCGCCTATGAAGAAGCGGCGGAGATTTGCGGCGTGGCCGTGGGCACGATCAAAAGCCGTGTCGCGCGGGGCCGCGCCGCGCTGGAACAGATATTGGACAATGGCGACCTGCCTTCGCGGCGGAGCCAGGAAACCACGGATACGGCGGTGCTCGACGAGATTATGGATGATGTCGACCGGTTGAGCCGGGGACGGGAAAAGAAGGAAGATGAAACCGGCCCCGATGCGGATTAAACCCTGCAATCCGTCTTGAAAGGAGAGGCGGATATGGGAGAGGGCGCATGGTGGGAAATGGAGAAGGCCTGCCGGACGACGAGCCTGGGGCGCCACGCGCCACGGACCCTGCGATGACGCGCGGCAGCGGTCTGATCTTCATCCTGATCGCCATCGCCCTTGTCCTTGCAATCGGCTTTTTCTACCTGACCAAAGATCGCGAAAACGGCCCGGAGCGCGCCGTGACGGACGCGGCCAACTCCGCCGACAGCGCCGTCCGCCTCGTCGGCGACGCTGCACAGAATGCGGCGGACCAGATCGGCAATCGCCGTTAGCTGATCATTCGATGATCATCGCCACCTCTTGCCCCGTTCGGGCTGAGCTTGCCGAATCCTCCTCCTGATCGCCTGCTGCTGGTCAAAGGATCTCGCCTTTTTGTAACGGATGGAACGCTTCGCCACCCGGCCTCCATCCTTATCTTCAGAGAATCTTTGCGAATTTCGTGCAAGGGTCCGGTCATTGTCGGATCGTCTTGCAGCGCCAGGCCGGTCCGATGCCATGGGCTCGCTTCTGTGCGGGCAGCGTCGGGATATATGCGCGAACGATGATCAGGCTTTTCAAACATTATGTGCCGCATGCGGTGCTGCTGCTGGGATTGCTGGACTTCGTTCTGCTGCTGTGCGCCGCCGAAGCGGGGTGGATCATCCGTGCCAGCCAGATCGGCATGGAGGTGGACCATGTGATGACCCGCATCGGCCCGCTGCTAAGCTTTGCCCTGTCGATCCAGACCGGCATGATCGCGGTCGGCGTTTACGGGACGGAGGCGCTGCAATCCCTCCGCTTCGCCATGGCCCGGCTGCTGGTCGCGATATCGCTGGGCGTCATTTTCCTGTCGGTCATGCATTTCCTGCTGCCCGACCTGACCTTGTGGCGGTCCAACTCGCTTTACGCCATGGGTCTGTCGGTCGGCCTGCTTCTCGCCATCCGGCTGCTGCTGGGATCGATGCTGGGCGGCGAAGCCTTCAAGCGGCGGCTGGTCGTGCTGGGCGCGGGACAGCGCGCTGACCGCATCCGCCAGTTGGAGCAGCGCAAGGGGTCGGGCTTCCTCGTCGTCGGCTATATCGCCATGAATGACGGCGCGCAGGTCATTCCCGAAGCCATCAACCGCAACGCCATCTACAATCTGGCCGATTTCGTCGTCCGGCTTGGCGCGAGCGAGGTCGTGCTGGCGCTGGAGGAACGGCGCAACGCCCTGCCATTGTCCGACCTGCTGCGGATCAAGACGACCGGCGTCCACGTCAACGAAATCTCGACATTTCTGGAGCGGGAGACCGGCCGCGTCGATCTGGACAGCGTCAATCCGAGCTGGCTGATCTTTTCCGACGGCTTTTCCGCGGGCCGCCGCCTGTCGAGCATCGCCAAGCGCCTGTTCGACATCATCGCCAGTTCGCTGCTCCTGCTGCTCACCGGCCCGGTCATCCTGATCGCGGCGCTGCTGGTGAAGCTCGACAGCAAGGGCCCCGCCTTTTACCGCCAGCAGCGCGTCGGCCTGTTCGGCGAGGAATTCTGGATCGTGAAGCTGCGCACCATGCGCCAGGATGCGGAGGTCAGCGGGCAGGCGGTCTGGGCGGAAAAGGACGACCCGCGCATCACCCGCCTCGGCTATTGGCTGCGCAAGCTGCGCATCGATGAACTCCCCCAGACATGGACGGTGCTGAAGGGGGAGATGAGCTTCGTCGGCCCCCGCCCCGAACGGCGCCAGTTCGTCGACGATCTGGAACAGCATCTGCGCTATTATGCCGAACGCCATATGGTGAAGCCCGGCATCACCGGCTGGGCGCAGATCAACTATCCCTATGGCGCATCGATCGAGGATGCCCGGCACAAGCTGGAATATGACCTTTATTACGCCAAGAACTACACGCCCTTCCTGGATTTCCTGATCCTGATCCAGACGGTGCGCGTCATCCTGTGGCCCGAAGGGGCGCGCTGAGGCGACGCTGATGAGCCGCGCCCGTTTCCTGCTGCTGGCCGCGATCGTGGCTGCGCTGCTGTCGGCCGCCGCGCTGTGGCAATGGCACAGGGGCGCGGCGGACGCGGCCCTGTCGCGCGGCATCGCGGCGCTGGCGAAGGGCGATGCCCGCACCGCGCGGGTCGAATTGATGAACGCAGTGCGCGCACACCCCAATTCGATCCCCGCGCGCATTGCCCAGGCGCGGGCGCTGCTTGACCTGCGGGATGGCGAAGCCGCGCGCATCCAGATCGAACGGGTCCGCCAGCTCAGCGGCAGCGCGGCGGCGACGCGCCACCTGATGGCCGAAGCCTTGCTGCTCCAGGGCGATCCTGATGGCGCGTTGCAGGAGGCGGGGATGGGGGACGTGCCCGCCAGTTCGCGCGCCATCGCCGCGCGCGTGGCGGGGCAGGCATGGCTGGCGAAGGGCGACCTTCCATCGGCGGCGGCCGCCCTCGACCGCGCGCTCAAGCTGGACGCTTCCGATGCGCAGGCATGGGTCGCGCTGTCGCGGCTGCGCATGGCTGCGGGGGATCAGGCGGGCGCGATCCTTGCCGCCGATCGCGCCTTGCAGATCGCGCCGGGCAGCGTCCGGGCGTTGACCGCGCGTGGCGAACTGGTGCGCGATCAATATGGCCTGACCGCCGCGCTCCCCTGGTTCGAGCGGGCGCTGGAGCGCGACCCCCATGACGTGCCCGCGCTGGAGCAATATGGCGCGACGCTGGCGGACAGCGGCGAGGCGCGGCGGATGCTGGGCGTGTCCCGGCGGCTGCTGGCGATCGATCCGGGCAATGCGCGCGCCTGGTTCATGCAGGCCGTCATGGCGGCACGGGCGGGCAGGGCGGACCTCGCCCGGACCCTGCTCGCGCGCACCGGCGGCAGGCTGGACGCGGAACCCGCGACGATGCTGCTGCGCGGCGTGCTGCTGATCGAGGGCGGCAAGGCGGCGCAGGCGGCGCAGACGCTCGCACCGCTCGCCGCCAGCCAGCCGGACAATGGCGTCGCCCGCACTTTGCTTGGCCGCGCGCTTTTCGAGGCGGGGGATCATGTGGCGGCGGCCAATGCGCTCGCGCCCATGGTCGCGCAGAGGGACGCCGATCCCTATGTGCTGACGCTCGCCGCCCGCGTGCAGGAGGCAATGGGGCAAAGCGCCATAGCGC
>NZ_ATHO01000064.1 GCF_000445065.1 Sphingobium quisquiliarum P25
AGCGGCCATGGGGGCCGCCGCGACGGGCGCGGGCGCATAGGCGATGGCGTTGCCGCCACCCGCCTTGCGCGCGACGCGGATCTTGCGATCGCCGTCCTCCACCTCGATTTCCGTCAGGTTGGTGTCGTCGAGCAGCGCGGCAAGATCCCGCACCAGCTGCACGTCGACCTGCATTGCGCCCTTTTCAGCCTTGTCGTTCATTTGAAGTCCCTGGACGGTGAATATCGTTTATGATGCCCGCGCCTATGCGCATTTGGGGCGAAGCGCAACTTTCGAACGACAAGTCACAATTCGAGCGCGGCTTCCAGCGCCAGCATGTAGGACATCGCGCCGAAGCCCGCGATGGTTCCCTTCGCCGCCATGCCGACATAGCTTTTGTGGCGGAAGGGTTCGCGCTTGTGCGGGTTGGACAGGTGTACTTCGATGACGGGCACCGTGACGCCCTTGATCGCATCGTGCAGGGCGATGGAGGTGTGGGTGAGGCCGCCGGCATTGAGGATGACGGCATGCGCGCCTTCCTCATGCGCTTCCTGAAGCCAGTCGATCAGATGGCCTTCATGATTGGACTGGCGGAAATCAATCTCCACATGCGCGCGCTGCGCCGCATCCTCCATCCGTTCTGCAATGTCGTCGAGCGTGTCATAGCCGTAGATTTCCGGCTCCCGCGTGCCCAGCATGTTGAGGTTGGGGCCGTTCAACACATAGATTTTCCGCGCGTCGGCCATGGCATTTCCCCTAAGCATGTTGCGGCAGGGGCGTCGCGGCCCCTATATGCTGCGCTGATCCTTAGCCTTTCGTGTCGCGCCAAGTCGAGACACGTTCTTTCGATTGAAGACAGGACAAGAGCATTGCACGTCGACGGCACATTATCGATCACCATCAATGGCGAGCATCGCCGCGTGCGTGCGGGCATGACGCTGGCCGAACTGGCGAGCGAACTCGGCTTCGTGCCCGAAAAGGTGGCGGTGGAGCGCAATCTGGAGGTGGTGCCGCGATCGACCCTGGCGCAGGTGTGCGTCGAGGATGGCGACGATCTGGAGATCGTGCATTTCGTCGGCGGCGGCGACGTTTCGGCGGTGGATGACGATAGCTGGACGGTGGCGGGCAAGACGTTCCGGTCGCGGCTGATCGTTGGCACGGGCAAATATAAAAATTTCGAACAGAATGCGGCGGCGGTCGCGGCTTCCGGGGCGGAGATCGTCACGGTGGCGGTGCGGCGGGTCAATGTGTCCGACCCAAAGGCGCCGATGCTGACCGACTATATCGATCCGAAGAAGATCACTTACCTTCCCAACACGGCGGGCTGCTATACCGGCGAGGAGGCGATCCGCACGCTGCGGCTGGCGCGGGAAGCGGGCGGATGGGACCTCGTCAAGCTGGAGGTGCTGGGCGAGGCGCGGACGCTCTATCCCGACATGGTGGAAACGCTGCGCGCGACGGAGATATTGGCCAGGGAAGGCTTCAAGCCGATGGTCTATTGCGTCGACGATCCGATCGCGGCCAAGCGGCTGGAGGATGCGGGCGCGGTGGCGATCATGCCGCTGGGCGCGCCGATCGGGTCGGGACTGGGCATCCAGAACCGGGTGACGATCCGCCTGATCGTGGAGGGCACGAAGCTGCCGGTGCTGGTGGACGCGGGCGTGGGCACGGCATCCGAAGCGGCCGAGGCGATGGAGCTGGGCTGCACCGGCGTGCTGATGAACACGGCGATCGCGGAGGCCAAGGACCCGGTGCTGATGGCCGCCGCGATGAAGGCTGGCGTCGAAGCGGGGCGCATGGCCTATCGGGCGGGGCGGATGGGCAAGCGGATGTATGCCGATCCGTCCAGTCCGCTGGCGGGGTTGATCTAAGCGATCGGCAGTTGCGCGCCAAGTTCAGCATGACGGTTGAAGGGAGGCGGCGCTCTGTAATGTGCGAAGCGCCTGCATCCCTCATCCTGCGCCCTCGCAGTAATTTCGCCATCGCAGCAAATTGACCCTCCGGCCGCTTCGCCCTATGGGCAAAGCCGGTTCAGGAGGAGGAAAAGCGATGGTCAAGAAGCTCTACCCCGATGCTGCGTCTGCGTTGGAGGGCCTTCTCTTTGACGGCATGCAATTATGCGCGGGCGGTTTTGGGCTTTGCGGAATTCCTGAACGGTTGATCGACGCGATCCGTGATTCGGGCGTGAAGGACCTTACCATCGCTTCCAACAATGCCGGGGTCGACGGCGAGGGGCTGGGCAAGCTGCTGCGCACGCGGCAGGTGAAGAAGATGATCTCCTCCTATGTCGGCGAGAACAAGGAGTTCGAGCGGCAATATCTGGCGGGCGAGCTAGAGGTGGAATTCTGCCCCCAGGGGACGCTGGCGGAACGCTGCCGCGCGGGCGGGGCGGGCATTCCGGGCTTCTACACCAAGACGGGCGTCGGCACGGCGGTGGCCGAGGGGAAGGAAGTCAAGGTCTTCGACGGACAGGAATATATATTGGAACGCGGCATCTTCGCCGACCTTGCGATCATCAAGGGGTGGAAGGCCGACGAGAGCGGCAACCTGATCTTCCGCAAGACGGCGCGCAACTTCAACGCGCCGATGGCGACGGCGGCGAAGATCTGCGTCGCCGAGGTGGAGGAAGTGGTGCCCGTCGGCAGCCTGGACCCCGACGCGATCCACCTGCCCGGCATCTATGTGAAGCGCATGATCGTCGGCGCGCCGTACGAGAAGAAGATCGAATTCCGCACCGTTCGCCAGAGGGAGGCCGCCTGATGCCCTGGACCAGAGACGAGATGGCCGCGCGCGCGGCGAAGGAGCTGAAAGACGGCTTCTACGTGAATCTGGGCATCGGCATTCCGACGCTGGTGGCGAACCATATTCCGGCGGGCGTGGAGGTGACGCTGCAATCGGAAAACGGCATGCTGGGCATCGGCCCCTTTCCCTATGAGGGGGAGGAGGATGCCGACCTGATCAACGCGGGCAAGCAGACGATCAGCGAACTGCCCAACTCCGCCTATTTTTCCAGCGCCGACAGCTTCGCCATGATCCGGGGCGGGCATATCGATCTGACCGTGCTGGGCGCGATGGAAGTGGCGGAAAATGGCGACATCGCCAACTGGATGATCCCCGGCAAGATGATCAAGGGGATGGGCGGCGCGATGGACCTGGTCGCGGGCGTCAAGAAGATCATCGTCGTCATGGAGCATACGTCCAAGGACGGCAGCCCCAAATTCATCCCCGCCTGCACCCTGCCGCTGACCGGCAAGAATGTGGTGGACATGATCGTCACCGACCTGTGCGTGTTCCAGCGGCCGGACCATGACAGCCCGTTCAAGCTGATCGAACTCGCGCCGGGCGTGACGGCGGAGGAAGTCGCCGCTAAGACAACGGCTCATTATCTGAGCTGAGGAATGTGGCATGAGCCTTGAGGGCGTTTACGACGAGGGCAATGTCTTTGCACTGATCCTTCAGGGGAAAATCCCTTCGACCAGGCTGTATGAGGATGAGCACACCTATGCCTTCCTTGACATTCAGCCGCAGTCGAAGGGGCACAGCCTGGTCATTTCCAAATGGTCGAAGGCGCGCAACATGCTGGAGATCGAGGATGAGGCGCTGGCCCAGGTGATGGCGACGGTGAAGAAGGTCGCCGCCGCCACGCACAAGGCGCTGGACCCGGACGGCATCCACATCGCGCAGTTCAACGGCGCGGCGGCGGGGCAGACCGTGTTCCACCTGCATTTCCATATCGTGCCGCGCTGGGCGGGCGGCCCGGCGGGCTTTTCCGCGCATGCCCAGGGCAATTTCGCCGATCCCGCCGCATTGGAAGCGCTGGCGGAAGAGATTCGTGCGCAGTTCTGAAATGCGGCGCGGACGGCGGCAGGGCGGCTTCGGGAAAGCGGGGCGGTAGCATGGCGCTCAAGCCGTTCAAGGCACCCGGCGCGCGGCTGGCGCTTCGGGCCAAGCCTGCCAGCCCGTCTTTCGCCGCGAGCGACGGCAAGGCGGAGGTCATATTGGACCTGTCGCGCCTGCTGTCGCGCAGCTTCCATTCCGCGCCGACCGGGATCGACCGGGTGGAATTCGTCTATGCGCGCGAGCTGTTGCAGCGCATTCCCGACCGGCTCGCCTTTGCCGCGGTTCACCCGGCGGGCGGCTATTATGGCCGCCTGAACGGAGCTGCGGTCAGGCAGTTCCTGGCCTTTACCGCAGCGCGCTGGCGCAATGCGGAGAGGCCGGACGAAAAGACGGGCCGGGCGGCGATCATCCGCCACCTGATCGCGCTGCGCCCCCGGCCGGTGCCGCGCGCCAGGGGGCCGCGCGTCTATCTGCAAGTGTCGCCGCATCATCTGGACGACGCCGATCAGGTCGGCGCGATCCTGCGGGCGGAAGGGGCGCGGTTCGTGACGCTGGTCCACGATGTCATCCCGCTGACCCATCCCGAATTCGCGCGTCCGCAGGGCGCTGACGAGCATCGGCGGCGGGTGCGCACGATCGACCGCTACGCCCATGGCATCATCGGCAACAGCCAGGCGACGATCGACGCGCTTGGCCCGCATATGAGCCGGGGGCTGGATGGGCGGACGATCTGCGTCGCCCATTTCGGCGCCGATCCGCCGGACATGCCCGCCGCCGAGGGCTTTCAGATGCCATCGCGGCCTTATTTCGTCTATATCTCCACCATCGAGCCGCGAAAGAACCATCTGCTGCTGCTGAACATCTGGCGGCGGCTGGTCGAGCGGCTGGGCGATGACGCGCCGGTGCTGGTGCTGATCGGCCGCCGGGGCTGGGAAAATGAGAATGTGGTCGATCATCTGGAGCGCGGCGAGATATTGCGCGGCCATGTGATCGAAGCGGGCGAACTGTCCGACAATGAAATGCAGCAGCTTGTCGCCCATGCCCGCGCGATGGTGATGCCGTCCTTCGAGGAAGGGTTCGGCATGCCGGTGGTCGAGGCGCTGGCGGCGGGCGTGCCGGTGATTTGCAGCGACATCGTCGCCCATCGGGAGGTGGGGGGCGATGCGCCCGACTATCTCGACCCGCTCGACGGGCTGGGATGGATGGCGATGATCGACGCCTATCGCCGCCCGGATTCGCCGGAGCGGGCCGCCCAGTTGCAGCGGATCGCCGCATGGCGCGCGCCGACATGGGGCGGATATTTCGATATCGTCATGAAGTTGCTGGATGATGTAACGGCGTCGGCCTTTACTTGACCTGCCTTCACCAGTTCATCAATAGGGCGATGTGGACATGGCCCTTACTGGTGCGCGGCAACGCTTTGTTTCTTCCTGTTCCTGTCGCGGCGCAATGATGGTTCGGCAGGATTGCAAGGCATGAACCGTCTTTCCTTTCTCCGTTCTCCTCCCTTTCCCGGCATCGCCCCTTCGGTGGCGGCGGTCAGCATGGCCAGCGCGGGAGAAGCGGGCGCGGTGTCGGACGAACTGCTGGACGAGATTGCCCGCGCGCGGGTGGGGGGGGCTTTCTGGGGGGCGGTCCGCACAGGCTTTCGCGTGGTGGTTCGTGCGGGGATGGCTGTTCCGGCGGGGACGTTTGACCCTGTCCCCGCTGCGGAGATCGCGGTCGTGGGCGCTACGGATGGATCGCAGCAGGGCGCCCGGATTGACGAAGCGGTGGACCCCTGGGCGCTGGTCGGCGGAGCGCAAGCGGTCCATGCGCCGGAGGATGATGAGCTGGCGATCGTCGCTGGCCTGCTGGACGTGCCGGTGCTTGGGGCCGATGGCCGCCGCATCGATCCGCGACGATTGCGGCAGGCGGCGCGGGCGGCCATCGCTGCGGCGAGCTATCGCGATTGCTTTACCGGCGAACCCGCCAGCGCCGCCGATGCGGTGCGGCAACTCAGCGACTGGCGGCGCATGTTGGAGGCCAATCGCGGCATCGCTGCGGCAACGGGCATGGCCTGGTGGAAGCGGGAGGCGGTGCGCCGTTTCCTGTGGGACGGCACGCGGCCTCCACCGATACTGACGCCGCCAGCGGCGCTGCGCTATGCCGGGCGGGAAAAGGGCGATGTCGCCTTCTGGCCATCGCGCGTGCCCGCCACCTTCATCGCCGATGCCAAGGCGCAGGGCGTGGCCGCCGTGAAGGTGGAGGACGGTTTTCTGCGGTCCAGGGGGCTGGGCGCGGCGTTGACGCCGCCCGGATCGGTGGTGGTTGACCGGACCGGCATCTATTATGACGCGCGCAGCCCAAGCGACCTGGAGACGCTGCTCGCCACCCATGAATTTCCGCCCGCGCTGCTGGACCGCGCGCGCCGCCTGCGCTCTGCGATCCGGGCGGGGGGCGTCACCAAATATGGGCTGGAGGCGGGCGGCATGCCGCATCTCCCCTCCGGCAAGCGGACCGTGCTGGTGGTCGGGCAGGTGGAGGACGACCTGTCGGTGCAGCATGGCGGCGCGGGGGTCGCGGGCAATCTGGGCCTGCTGGAGCGGGCGCGGGAGGTGGAGCGGGATGCGCATATCATCTACCGCCCGCATCCTGACGTGCAGGCGGGGCTGCGCAAAGGGCATCTGAGCGATGCGGCGGTGCTGCGCCATGCCGATGTCATCGACACCGGCGCGCCGTTGATGGCGCTGGTGCAGGCCGTCGATGACGTGCATGTGCTTTCGTCCCTCACCGGGTTCGAGGCGCTGCTGCGCGACCGGCCGGTGACGGTGCACGGCATGCCTTTCTACGCCGGATGGGGCCTGACGCGCGATCTGGCCCCGCCCAATCCGCGCAGGGGCCGCCGATTGACCATCGACCAGCTTGTGGCGGCCGCCCTCATTCTCTATCCTCGCTATCTGGACCCGGTCACGCAATTGCCCTGCGGTCCTGAAATCATGGTGGAGCGGATGGCGGCCGGTGCGCACTCGCCAATATCATGGCTGGTCCGGTTGCGGATGGTTCAGGGAAAAATACAAAGATTTATGACATTGTCCGCCGAGCGTCTCCATGGCTGACGCGCCTGCCAAGACCTTCCTTTTCCTTCAGGGGCCGCACGGACCCTTTTTCGCGATGCTGGCCGACGCCTTGCGTGAGCGCGGGCACAAGGCGTTGCGGATCAACATCAATGGCGGCGACAAGGTCGACTGGCCGGGGGAGGCGACGGACTATCGCGGCACCTTCCGCAACTGGCCGCTTTTCTTCGATGATTTCATCGTTCAGCATGATGTGACCGACCTCATCCTCTATGGCGATTGCAGGCCCTATCATGCGTCGGCGCACAAGATGGCGCGGCTGCGCGGCCTGCGCGTCCATGTGCTGGAGGAAGGCTATATCCGGCCCGACTTCATGACGTTGCAGGAAGACGGGGTGAACGGCAATTCCACCCTGCCGCTGGACCCGCAATGGTATCTGGAACAGGCGCGCGGCCTGCCGCCCGAACAGGGGGGGACGGAGCCGCAGATCCCGTCCACCTTCCGCCAGCGCGCGGTCAATACGACGCGCAACGGCCTGGCGTCGGCGATGATGCGGCCGGTCTTCCCCTTCTATCGCACGCACCGGCCGCAGAGCTTCGCGCTGGAGGCGGCCGGATGGTTCAAGAAGCTGATGCTGCGCAAGGGCGACAAGCTGGCGGCGAAGGCGGAATGGGAAAAGGTCAAGGACAGGCCCTATTTCACCCTGCCGCTGCAACTGGATTCGGACTATCAGATCCGCGTCCATTCGCCCTTCGGCAATATGCGCGCGGCGCTGCGCTTCGTGATCAAGAGCTTCGCCCGCTACGCCCCGCCCGAAACATCGCTGCTGGTGAAGCGCCATCCGCTGGATTCGGGACTGGTCGCCTGGGAAAGGCTGACGCGCAGGCTGGCGGCGCGCTATGGCGTGGGGGACCGGGTCTTCTACCTGGCGGACTGGGACATTGCGCAGGTGGTGGGCCGGTCGCTGGGCGTGGTGACGGTGAACAGCACCGTGGGCACGCTGGCGCTGAACGCGGGCAAGCCGGTGGTCGTGCTAGGACATGCCGTCTACAAGGTGCCGGGGGTCGTCTACAAGGGGACGCTGGACGAGTTCTGGCTGGACCCCGGCGCGCCGGACGAGCTGTTGTATGCGGCGTTCCGGCGGGTGCTGATCGACCGGTGCCTGATTCGCGGCGGCTTGCTGAGCGAGAAGGGGCTGACCATGCTGGTGCGCAATGCGGTGGAGCGGCTGTGCTCCACGCGCGATGCGAAGCCATTGCCGGTGGAAAAGGACAGGCGGCCGGTGGCGTTGCAGCGGGCCGGGTGAGCCGGGATAATAGCTGACATCCGTTCGGACTGAGCGAAGTCGAAGCCCTTGCCTGAGCGCGGCGAAGGCTTCGACTTCGCTCAGCCGGACCCTTCGACAAGCTCAGGGCGAACGGAAAGCCGAAGCGTTAAACGGGTACGAAGCGCGGCAGCCCGGCCCTGGCGAGGGCGCGGTTGAGATAGGCGTGAAAGGCCCGGTCGCGCACGGATGGCCGGGCGCGCAGCCAGGCGAGGGCGACCACGGGCCGCCAGAGCGATAGCTGTTCCCGGTGGAGGCCGCTGTGCTGGCGGTAGGCGCGGCCAAGGCGTCCGGCGGCCCAGTCGCGCCAGAGCGCCGTCACCGGATCGGCCGGGCCTTCGCCAAAGCGCATCAGCATTTCGGCGCGCACCATGTCGGCGGCGGGATGGCCGATGGCGGCCTTGGCCCAGTCGAGGATCACCGGGCGGCCATCGCGGATGATGATGTTGTCGATGTGGAAATCGCCATGCAGCAGATGGTCCGGCAGCGGCAGCGTGGCGAGATAGGCGCAGGCCGCCTGCTTGAGGGCGGCGGGGGCGGGGCCGTAATTGATGTCGGTTTCGATGACCGAATTGACGGTGCGCAGGCCGGATACCCGCCGGTCGTGGATCGCCGCCAGAAGCTCTGCCATCTCGCCGAGCAGGGCGGACGCGCGATAAGGATATTTGCGGATCGTGGCGGCGAGCGGTGTCCCGGTGACTTCGGGATAGATGAGCGCGGGCAGTCCGTCCACGGCGGTGCGGCGGGCGGGGGCGGCGGTGGGAAGATCATGAGCCGCCGCCAGCGTGGCCGCGGCCATTTCCCGCTGGATCATCTCTTCGGAAACGGCCGCATGGAAGACCTTGATGATCTGGCCGCCGCCGATGCGGAAGACATGCGAGCTTTTGCCCTTGCCGAGCAGCACCCAGTCATCTTTCGGTCGAGAGGCCATGTGCCGGGGATTTCCTTGGGACAATATGGGCGAGCCGCCTGGGGAATGGCGAGCCGGGCCGATTTATTCCCTTTTGCGGCATTTGCCGACAGCCAATTTGATGATAGCGGGCCGGGGGTGGCGAGCCACTTTGTCAGTATTTGCGGGAGCTTGTGGAATGAAGGAGCTGATTGCGTTCGATCTGGACGGAACGCTGGCCGAAAGCAAGCAGCCGCTGGGCGAGGAGATGGGGGAGGCGATCGCCCGCCTGCTGACCGTGGCGCATGTCGCGGTGATTTCCGGCGGGGACTGGCCGCAATTCGACAAGCAGGTCGCCAGCCGCCTGCCCGCCCATGCGGACCGGGCGCGCCTGTGGCTGATGCCGACGACGGGGACGAAGCTCTACACCCACAGGGACGGCGCATGGTCGCCCGTCTATGCCGAACTGTTCGACGAGGCGCAGAAGCAGCAGATCTTCGCCGCCTTCGACGCATCACTGGAGGCGACCGGATTCGTGCCTGAGGAAGTGTGGGGCGAACGGATCGAGGATCGCGGCAGCCAGATCACCTTTTCCGCGCTGGGGCAGCAGGCGCCCATCCATGCCAAGGAGGTCTGGGATCCCGATTTCGCCAAGCGCCGGGTGATCCAGGCGGATTTGCGCCAGCGCTTGCCGGGGCTTTCCATCAACATGGGCGGCGCGACATCGATCGACATCACGCGCGAAGGGGTGGACAAGGCCTATGGCCTCAAGAAATTGCGGGATGCGAGCGGCATCGCGCTGGAAGCCATGATGTTCATCGGCGACGCGATCTTTCCCGGCGGCAATGACTATCCGGCCAAGGAATTGGGGCTGGACACGGTGCGGGTGCGCGATCCGCAGGAAACGCTGTCGGTGATCGACGCGATCGTCGCCTGCCAGAAATGACGCCAGTGACCTGATCCGGTCATGGCGATTGTGCGAACGCTTTGCGGCCAGTGCCCGGTCGGGTGCGGCATCCGCGCCGTGACGGGCGAGGGGCGCGAGTTGAGCTTTGCGGGCGATCCCGTCCACCCGGCAAATAGCGGCCAGCTATGCGCGAAAAGCGGCGCGATCGAGGATATGGCGCCGCTGGATGGGCGGCTGCTCCATCCGATGGCGGGCGGCCGCCGCGCCGGATGGGACCGGGCGATCGCGCAGATCGCGCGCAGGCTGGCCAGCATCCTTGCGCGGCATGGGCCGGACAGCGTCGCCCTTCATGTGCCGGGCAATCTGCTGACGGAGGATTATTACGCCGCCAACAAGATGATGAAGGGGTTTATCGGGTCGGCCCATATCGATGCAGGCTGGCGCAGCGACGATGTCGAAGGGGCCTATCGCGCCGCGCTGGGCGAGGATGTGGCGCCGGGGACCTATGAGGATATCGACGCGGCGGACATCATCCTGCTGACGGATGCGGCGGCGGCGGAGCGATACCCGATAGTGATGGGCCGCATCCAGGCGGCGCGGGAGGAGGGAGCAGCCCGGCTGGTGGTGCTGACGTCCGGCGGGAAGCTGCCGGTGAAGGGCGCTGACCTGACCGTCACCGTGGCCGCGGGGACGGAGGGGGCCTTGCTGAACGGGCTGCTGGTCCATTGCCATGACAGCGGCGCGCTGGACCGCGAATTTCTGGACCGGAGCGTGGATGCGCCGCCGGGCTTCTGGGACGGGCTGAGGGCCGGGCATGACCTATGGTCGGTCGCCCGGCGTTGCGGGCTGGCTCCGGCGGAATTGCGGGCCTTTTACGACCTGCTGGGTGCGAGCGGGCGCGTCGTCACGCTGCATCAGGGCGGCCCGGCCGGGAGCGGGGAGCTGGCGCGCGCGGTGCTGAACCTGCATCTGGCGATGGGGTGGATCGGCAGGAAAGGCGCGGCCCCCATGCCGCTGCCCGCCGCCCCCAATGCGATGGGCGGTCGGGAAGCGGGATGCTACAGCGGCGAGCTGGCGGCGCATATGGATTTTTCCGCCGCTTCGGTGGCGCGGGCTGCGCGCTTCTGGGGCG
>NZ_ATHO01000065.1 GCF_000445065.1 Sphingobium quisquiliarum P25
CAGCGTGCTCGCTCCGGTAAAGGGTGCGCGCGATGCGCCGGCCGGGGGCCGCCCTTGACCTTCGCTGCGCGCGCCGGCCGGCCTGCGACCGAGCGGGACGGAGGGATGAGACGGCTTTTCCGCGAACAGAGGGATGATCGGGGAAGGCACCGATCAGCTCCGATCGTCGCGCGGCCGGGGGCGTTTCCACGACAGCCGGAACGTCCGCCCATCATCATCAGCGCGGAACAGCACCGGCCGGAACGGCACCGGGAAAAGCGGGCTGTCGATTTCCAGCGCGATGTAGTTGCCGGCGCGTTCGCCGACCCGTTTCCACGCGCCGCCGACATCGGGGCCGTCCTCGTCGTCGAGGTGAACGCGGTAGTCGGGCGCGTTTTCGGCATCGCTCGGATCGAGCGCGACAAGCACGATCGCCTCGTTGATGCCGAACAGCCGAACGCGGCCGGCATAGCCGTCGGCGGTGGATTCAAAGATATTCGTTTGCATGGCCGATCTCCTTGGCTTCAGGGGTGGAAGGCGATTGGGACGGTGCTCGCAGCCAGAGCGGCGTGGCGCGTCCGATGACGGCGGAGGCCGGCAGCGGGCCGAAGTAGCGGCCGTCCAGACTGTCGGGATGGGCGGGATTGAGCAGCAGCAGCTCGCCCGGTTGCAGCGTGCGGCACCCCTGCCAGACCGGCAGCGGACGGCCCTGGCCGTCACGCGCGCGGGCGATGGCGACGCGCCGCACATCGACGCTCACCACGGCGCCGATCCGGCAAACGCGCTGTCCGGCCTTGGCCGCGACATGCTTCAACAGCGGCACGCCCTCGGGCAGATAGCCGCGCGCCGACAGCCAGCGGGAAAGCCGTTCAGGCGGCGCGATGGCGACCAGCGCGCCTATGGGTGGATCGCGGTCGGGATGGATGCGGTAAAGCCCGATCGGCGCGCTGGCGCTGGCGTTCCAGATGGCGAGCGGGGGTGGCGCGACGATCGCCACGACAGCGGACAGCCCTGCAAAGGTCGTCGCGGCAAACACGGTCGCCATGAGATAGTGTTGGCGCCTCATCCCTCGATCTCCCGGCGCTTGAGCCAGGCGCGATGGCGCTCCGCCGTATAGAGGCGCGGCTGCTGGCCGGCGGCGATACGGTTGTGGACGTGCCGCCAGTGATCGGCCGCCGCGTCGCAGGGATCGACGCCGGCCGCCTCCACCGCGTCGATCGCGGCGAGCACCTGCTGGACCTTGGCCCAGCCGTCGATCTTGAGCAGGATGTCGCCGCCCGGCCGCACGAACGGCAGCGTCGCATAGGGTTCGTTGGGCGCGACCGCGCGCACCACGTCGATGCGCGAGATGACCGTGCCGAAGTCGTTCGACGCCCAGCGCACGAACGCGAAGACGGCGCCCGGACGGAAGCCGACGACGCGGGTTCGCCGCGTCAGGATGCGGTCCTGGGCGATCCGGCCGAAGCGTATCCAGTGCTCCAGCTTCTTCTCGATCCAGGTCAGCTCGACATGGGTGAGGCCGTCGCGGGCGAGCGCGCTGAACGCGCCGCCACCGTGCACGGCGGAGGGCCGGTCGTCGATCATGGGAGGTCTCCGGGGGTGTGCCGCGCGTGCTGGCTGGCAGCGTCGTCCACCGCCGCGCGCGCCGTTAGCAAGAATCCGAAGGATTCTTTTCTATTAGCATCGTTAGAAGGGGGTCGATTCCGCGAGGATTTCTGCGGGTTTGCGAAGCCTGCGCGTTCCCGATAGTCCGTGTCCGGCGTTCCTGATCGTCCGAATCCGGCTGTTCCCGATAGTCCGAACCTCATGGCCAGTTCTCCACAGGCTTGAGGCCGACGCGGCGCATGGCGGCGTCGAACGGATCGACGGGGACGGGAGTGAAGTTGAGCCGGTCTCGGCCGAGCGCATGTTCAAGCGTGAGGACGTAGCCGGGGAGCGGTTGGCGCGCGACGATGGCGCGCAGCTCGAACGCGAACCGGCGCAGCGGCGAGAGCACGCCGGATTTGAGATAAAGGTGCGCAACGTCGAAGCTCCAGCCGCCTTGCTGCCGTCCGCCATGCTTGCGCACGATGCGGTAGAGCCAGCGTTCCAGCCCGCCGGTGAGGTCGAAATAGGCGCGGTCGATGGTCAGCACGAGCGCGCGGTCGAGCACGCCGGCATAGAACCAGTCGGGCAGGATCAGCTCGATCCCGAGCGCGCGCCCCTGGCCGTCCGCCAGCTCGCGCCATTCGTTAATCCATGAGAAACGATGGCGACGGCGCTGGTGCTGCTGCCGGATCGAAGTGGCGACGGTGGTGGATTGTAGGCGGTCGAGCGCGGCTTTCAGCCGCTCGTAGCTCGCCTTGCCGGTGCCGCGCCGCGTGAACGCCAGTATCTCGTGCGGCGTCGTCACCATGAGGCGCGAGGTCGGCCGCCCGGCATCGCGCGCCTCGATGAGCTGGCTCGCCGCCCATATCAGCACGTCGGCATCCCAAATAGTCGCCATGCCATGCTCGGGGACCGCCTCGACCGAGATCCATGTCGCGCCCATGCGGAAGTCGATGGGCGCGGTGCGGCGGGTCTTCGCGAGGCTGAAGAATGGCCAGGCCATCAAGTCCTGCGCGTCGCGGGCCGCGAGGTCGCCGGGCACCGAACGGAACAGCTCAAGCTGCGTGCGTTCGGTGCTGGAACGGCCGCAAAGGGAGGGCGCGGTGGGCATCGGCGCTCAGCGGCGCACACAATCTGTGGGCAGGCGCTTGGCGGGATGGACGACGCCATTGCCGGGATCGGACGTGGAGCGCCGGGTGCCGAGCGCGGCCCAGGCATCAAGGTCGTCGATCGCATAGACGATGCGGCCGCCGAGCCTGCGGAACACGGGGCCGGTGCCATAGCAGCGATGCTTTTCGAGGGTGCGCGCCGAGAGGCCGAGATGGATCGCCGCGTCGGGCGTCTTGAGATAGCGTGGCGTTGCGGCGGCGACAGGCTCGGCCATGATGATCCTCCTGATGATGACCGGCCCCGGAAAAGAGGGCCGGCGGACAGGAGGCGATCGTGGCGAAAAAGCCCCTATGCGAAGAAGGGACAGCGCCGAGGGGGCAGGAAATGTCCCCTGTCAGCCGCCGCGCAGCAGACGGATATAGCCGCCGTCCCGCAGCTCGACGGCTTCGGCCAGCCAGCGGCGGATGCGCTTGCGCTCCTTGCTTTCAACCCATTCGGCGGCGCTGTAGCGGCGGACCTTGCGATGGATCAGCGAGGCGGCCAGCTCGCGCTGAGTGGCACCTGCCTCGTGGCCGTCGAGCACTTGCAGCAGGGTCAGGAGATGTTCGCGCCGGAACGGTGGCGGGCGCAGCGCCGGTGGCCCGGCCGCCATGCCGTTGAGGCGGCGGCACAGGCGTTCGGCCGACGCGAGGCGTGCAAAGGGATCGGGTCCGATCGGCAGCATCACGGCCATCGGTCCCTGGCACGAACCGCACACGCACAGATGCTCGTCTCCATCGGGATCGGCGAGGATGACATGAATGAAGTCGCCTATCCTGATCCGCGCGCGAACGTCGCCCAGCGCCCGCACGTCGAGAGGTTCCGCACCGATCCCGGCAAGCGCGGGTGCGACGACGATATTAGCCGGTGACAGGTCGGGCCGCGCGACCGCCAGCCTGGGATCGAAGGCGGATGCGGGCGCGGTGTGATAGCTGATGCCCCAGCGCCGCACGAGGCTCGCGGTCGCATTGTCGGCGGAGATCGCGCCGCGTTTCACGCGGCCGAGCGCGCGGCGGTAGTCGGAGCGATAGCGAGCGTTCCGGCTGAGATAGCCGATGGCGATGTCCGAATATTGCAGCGCGTCGTCCCCGGCCTGGTCCGAGGGCGCGCGCCAGTCCTTCTCAGGCGGCATCGAAACCCTCCCAAGCATGGCCCTCTGCGGAGCGCGTTGGAAGATGTTCTCAGCCGTGCGACCTTGGAGAAGTCCTGCCGGGCACGCGGGCGCATAGCGGATTCAAGTCAGCGTTTTGAACGGATTTTCCGGCGCCGCCGTGTGGTCCGAGGCCGCGCTCAGTTCCGCGGCGGGCGCAGATAGTGCCGATAGCCGGTCTCGGTCATCCAGCGCGCGCGGGCGAGATGCGAGTCATAGACGCAGCGGGCGCGTTCCGGTTCGGCGGCAGGGTCGATCCCGAAGATGATGCGGACGGCTTCGCGCCAATCGGCATTTTCGTCGGCCGCATCGAGCAGCCGCCAATAGGTCCGATGATGGCGCTCATCATAGTCGGTGACATGAGGCCCGTCGGGGGCGCAATCCTCGAAAGCGGCTATCGCCATCGCCTCGTTCCGCTTTCAGCCATAGCCCCCTGCGCCTGCTGATTTACCAAATATACACCCTAATGAACCGAAGTAATCGCACCGTCCTTGCTATGCCCGCATGAGGGCGCGAGTATAACTCCGCGGCTATCGGCACTCACTACTTTGGCGATTTCTCCGCCTCGCCGCGCACCAGCATGACTCCTTCGCCGCGTTCCGAGTCAAGGAAGACGATGCCCGCGTCCTCCAGCGCCTTGACCACCTGATGACGGGTATCCTCACGCACGGGCAGCTTATTCTCGGATTCGAGGCGTTTAAGCGCAGTCAACGCAACAAGGGCCTCGTCGGCAAGCATCTCCTGGGTCCAATTGAGAAGCGCGCGAGCGGCCCGCACCTGGCGGGATGTGGTCATGCGCGATCAAGTTCACCAGCCGGACGCTATACGCCATGAAAACGACTATTATAGTCGTCTTGGTATAGGGGGAGAGGC
>NZ_ATHO01000066.1 GCF_000445065.1 Sphingobium quisquiliarum P25
CGGGAATATGTGAAGCGGGCGGATTGATGACAATCTCCCCTCCCGCAAGCGGGAGGGGGGAGAATAGAAAATGGTATCCCATTCCGGCCTTCTCACCGTCATGGAGCGCGCCGCGCGCAAGGCTGGCGCGAAGCTGCGCCGCGATTTCGGCGAAGTCGAACATCTGCAAGTGTCCCGCAAGGGCCCGGCGGATTTCGTGTCCAAGGCCGACCAGCAGGCCGAGCGCACGCTGGTGGAAGAATTGCAGAAGGCGCGGCCCGACTGGGGCTTCCTGCTGGAAGAAGGCGGGGTGATCGAGGGCGATCCCACCAAGCCGCGCTGGATCATCGATCCGCTCGACGGCACCACCAATTTCCTGCACGGCATTCCGCATTTCGCCATTTCCATCGCGGTCGAGGAGCCGCTCTATGGCGGCAACAAGCGGGAAGTCACCACCGGCCTCATCTATCAGCCGGTCACTGACGAAAGCTATTGGGCGGAAAAGAGCCGTGGCGCATGGCGGCATGACCAGCGACTGCGCGTGTCGGCCCGCCGCGACCTGGGCGATTGCCTGATCGCCACCGGCATCCCCTTCCTTGGCCATGGCGATTTCGCGCAGTGGACGCGCGTCTTCGGCGCGGTGGGTCCGTCGGTGGCGGGCATCCGCCGCTTTGGCGCGGCGGCGCTGGACCTCGCCCATGTCGCGTCGGGGCGCTATGACGGCTATTGGGAAAGCGGCCTTCAACCCTGGGACGTCGCGGCAGGCATCCTGCTGGTGCGCGAGGCGGGCGGCTTCGTCACTGACTTCCGTGGCGGCGACCAGCCGATCGAGCGCCGGGAAGTGATCGCAGGCAACGACGCTATCCATAGCAAATTGCACAAGCTTGTGGCTGGAGCGCTGCGCTGAGGCGGCCAATTGTTTCTGCGTACAAGAAGTGAATTGTTGCGAATCATTCTCACGCCTCCGGGCCTTGCTTCGCTTATGCGGCAGGCCTAAAGCGCGCCCATAGTCATTTTCGCCCAGGGGATTCCGTTGGTCGATCTAGCCCAATATCTGCCGATCCTGATCTTTCTGGGGATCGCCTTGCTGCTTTCCGTCACGTTCGTGTTCCTGCCGATGCTGGTGGGCCGCCTGACGGGCGCACACAAGCCGGACCCGGCCAAGCTCAGCGAATATGAGTGCGGCTTTCCCGCCTTCGAAGAACCGCGCAGCCAGTTCGACGTGCGTTTCTACCTCGTCGCGATCCTGTTCATCATCTTCGATCTGGAAGCGGCGTTCCTTTATCCCTGGGCGGTCAGCCTTGACCAGATTGGCTGGGCCGGTTGGGCGACGATGATGATCTTCATAGCGGAGCTGGTGCTCGGCCTCGTCTATGCGTGGAAGAAGGGAGCCCTCGATTGGGAGTAGAACTGACAAGTCCCGCGCCCGGCACGATGCTGCCCGCGGGGACGCAGCCCGACCAGGATTTCTTCAATGCGCTGAACAGCGAAGTCAGCGACAAGGGCTTCCTTGTCACCTCGACCGAAGAACTGTTCAAATGGGCGCGGACGGGGTCATTGTGGTGGATGACCTTCGGCCTTGCCTGCTGCGCGGTCGAGATGATCCATTCCAACATGCCGCGTTACGATATGGAGCGGTTCGGCGTCGCGCCACGCGCGTCCCCGCGCCAGTCGGACGTGATGATCGTCGCGGGCACGCTGTGCAACAAGATGGCCCCGGCGCTTCGCAAGGTCTACGACCAGATGTCGGAGCCCAAATATGTGATCTCCATGGGGTCCTGCGCCAACGGCGGCGGCTATTATCACTATAGCTATTCGGTGGTGCGCGGCTGCGACCGGATCGTGCCGGTGGACATCTATGTGCCCGGCTGCCCGCCGACCGCCGAAGCGCTGCTCTACGGCGTGATGCAGTTGCAGCGGAAGATCCGCCGGATCGGGACAATCGAGCGCTGATATGGGTCATTCTGCACCGAAGATCGCGGCCATTGAGGGCATCGCGCAGGAAATTGGCGGCCTGCTGGGGCCCATGCTGGTCGAGACCATCGATCATGCCGACGAGTTGAGCTTCACCGTCGTCCGCGAGCAAGTGGCAGAAGCGCTGCTGCTGCTGCGCGACCGCGCGGAATATCAACAGTTGATGGAGATTGCGGGCGTCGACTATCCCGACCGTCCAGAGCGGTTCGAGGTCTGCTACCATCTGCTCTCCGTCACGCGTAACCACCGCATCCGCGTCAAGGTGTCGACGGATGAGGACACGCCGGTGCCGACCGTCACGCACATCTGGCCCGTTGCTGGCTGGCTTGAGCGCGAAGTGTTCGACATGTACGGCGTGGTTTTCGCTGGCAACCAGGACCTGCGCCGCATCCTGACCGACTATGGCTTCAAGGGGCATCCTTTCCGCAAGGACTTCCCGCTGACCGGCTATGTCGAAATGTGGTACAGCGAGGAGGATAAGCGGGTCGTCTACAAGCCCGTCCGCCTCGCGCAGGATTTCCGCCAGTTCGACTTCATGAGCCCGTGGGAAGGCGCGGAATATCTGCTGCCCGGTGACGAGAAGGCGCCCCAGGCGCCCGGCGCGCCGACGCCTGCCGCC